>JAILIR010000082.1 GCA_024695185.1 bacterium
CTGTATGTATTTCTATAATTCTTAGATACGCTTCAAGTATGTTGCAAGTTGATGGGGGATATTCAACTGCATCAGAAAAAAGAATAGAAATAGCCGAACATTTAAGATATGTTCCTATGGGCTATTTCAATAATAATTCACTAGCATATATTACATCTGTTACAACAAATACGATGGAACAACTAGCAGATATTGCTACAAGAGTTGTAATGCTCGTAACTACAGGATTAATCAATACTTTAATTGTTGTTGGGGCTCTATTCTTCTTTGATTATAGAATTGCTTTAGTAGCACTAGCAGGTGTAATAGTCTTCTTATTATTTAATGAATGGATTAAATATTTAGGTAAGAAATTTGCTCCTAAAAAAGAAGAGGTTGATTTAGCTGTAATATCTGCAACACTAGATTATGTTTTAGGTATTTCTGAGATTAAATCATATAATTTATTTGGTAAATATTCAAAGAGATTCAATGAAGCAAATGAAAAAGGTACAAAGGTATATCAAACAGTTGAATTAAAGATGATACCTATTCAAACAATCCAAACATTTATTACTAGATTAATAGGTATATGTATGACTATTGTAGCAATACTATTATTCATCAATGGTTATAATACTTTAGCAACAACAATGACTGTAATTATCGCAAGTTATATTATCTATGCAAGCTTAGATGCTATGGGTGCATTTAGCGCTTTATCTAAGATAATTGAAAGATGTGTTGAAAAAGGTAATGATATTTTATCTATTGAAACAATGAATATTAGTGGTGAAAAATATGAAACAAAAACATCTGATATTGAGCTTAAGAATGTTTCATTTTCATATGATAAGAAAAAAATTATCGATAATGTATCTTTAAAAATTAAGGGGAACACTAAAGTAGCATTTGTTGGTCCATCTGGTTCTGGTAAAACAACAATATGTCATTTGATGGCAAGATTCTGGGATGTACAAGAAGGTAGTGTGTTATTAGATGGTAAAAATGTTAAAGACTATAATATAGATTCTTTAATGGAAAACTTCACATTTGTATTCCAAAATGTATATCTATTTAATGATACAATTGCTAATAACCTAAAAATGGCAAAAGAGAATGCTACAGAAGAAGAAATAAATAGAGCACTAAAGCTTGCATGCTGTGAATTTGTTAATGATCTACCTAATGGTATTAATACGATTGTTGGTGAAGGTGGATCTACTTTATCAGGTGGAGAAATGCAAAGATTATCAATAGCTCGTGCTATATTAAAGGATTCTAAGATAGTAATACTTGATGAAGCCACAGCCAATGTCGATCCTGAAAATGAAGAAAAATTAATGAAAGCTATAGATTCATTAACTAAAAATAAGACAGTTATTATGATTGCTCATAGATTAAAGACAGTAAGAAATTGTGATAATATATTTGTTATTGATGAAGGAAAGATTGTTCAACAAGGAAAACATGATGATTTAATTAAGGAAGATGGAATCTATAAGAATTTCGTTTCGGAAAGAAAAGAAGCCATTGGATTTAAATTATAGAAAGGAAGATTATTCTTCCTTTTTATTTTTTTAATATAACTATTTACTTATTTAAGCTAATTATTTATAATAATTAGAGTAAAGGGGGACTTTAAGTGAGAAAAATAAATAAAATATTTAGTGTTATTACTCTTACTATTTTAGCTATTATCTTAGCTGTTGGTTGTGAAAAGAAAACAACACCCAAGACAACTAAGAAAGACAATACAACAGCAAAAGTAACAACAAATAAAAAAACCACTAGTAATTCTACAACTAGGAATAACACTTCAACTAAGGAGACTAAAAAGAGTTATTCTATAAGTTTAGAAGGTGAAATTAGTGGCGTAACTTGTAGCATTACCGCACTTGAAAGTAGTGAAGGTACAGCTACATATGTGCCTGTTGATATAACAGAAAAGCAAGAAGAAGGAAAAGCTATATTTGTTAGCGTAACAAATCTTTCAAATAAAAATGTTAAATTAACAGCAACAATCGGAACTACAGTTAAAGAGGTAACAATTAAAGCAAATACTACTGGTGGATTCCATACACCTACTGATTGTTTAACATTAACTGCAGATTTAAATCTAAAACTAGAAGAATTAGAAGAAGTAACTAAGAGTAGAGTTACTTTAAGTAATGATTCTGAGGTAATATTTAGTTTCTATTATTATGTTGGAGGAGCTAAATTCAGCTGTAATAGTTCTACTGAAATATCTAATGGAACAGTTATTTATCCAAGTGTTACTTCTACATTTGATTTTGATATTATGGTAGCTTACTATGTAGATGGTAAGATTATGCAAAAGATGAAAGTAGATGCTGGTAGTAGCCAAGCACAAACAGCAGAATTTACTCCATTTGAAGTAACAGATGATGTATTCTTTGATTATACAATCTTCCAAAGCTGTAAATTAGAATTTAATTCAAAAGTAGAAGGTGCTAATTTTGTAGTTACTAATAAGAGTACTGATGAATTAGTTACTACATCAGGATTATATTTTGATTCATTAACTGAATTTGAATTTGGTTTAGTTAATAATTCAGGTAATAAGGTAATTGTTAATATCTATCAATATGATGAAGATGTTGCTGGATTAGCATTAATTGGATCATTAGTAATTGAAGACGAAGAATTTACATATCCTCAAATAGTTGCAATTTATGATGATTTAAAACTAGAAATTGTAGATTATGTTGAATATGATGTAACATATGAAACTGCTCCTGATGGTATAACAATTGCTTTTAACAACATAAATCCAATAACTCATCATGGTGAGAATCTAGAAGAAGGAGCTTATCCTGCTGGTACAATTATTTATGCTTCTGTTTTAAATAATACAGATAAGAAAATAGAAGTTAGAGTAGTTGATTCAAACGATACAACAAATGTAATAACAACATTTGAAGTAGATGCTCATGACTATGGTTATGCAGATGATGTGTTCATGTTATTATGTGATATTACAGTTAATATCATATTTGATGAACCAGCACTTCCGTCATACACATTAAAAAATACTAATTCTTATAGTGATGTAACAATTAATGCTTACTATTTTACAGAAGATGATACAACTCTTGTTACAATTACTCCAACTACAGAAATACCTTATGGTGCATCAATTCTAATTGAAGGTAATAATGCATCAACAAATACTATCGTAAAAATGTATTTAATGGTTGGAGAGGAAGTAATTAGTGATGCTATTTTAGGTGTTGGTGATGATTCTTATGGACAAATCAAATTAGATTCTATTGAATCTGATATTGAAATAAATATTGAATTCTATCAAGAAGTAGAAACTTATTCTGTATATGTAAGTGATAGTTGTATTTATTTAGGAATTAAGTTATATACAAAAAATGGTGAGGATTACACAGAAATTGAAAATACAAATTGTATTTTAAAGGGTAAAGAAATATATGTTAGAGTAGTTAATACTTCAGAAAATCCATATATTGTAGCAGCTTATTTTGAAGGTGGAGAAGTAATGCTTAGTGGTGTTGCCCTACCTACACAAGAAACTTTAATTGGTAGCTTTGTTTTAACAAGAAAAGCATATGTTTCAGTTGGAGATTATAGTGAAGTAACTATTACTTATGAAACAATTGAAGGTGTAACAATAAATTGTTATGACACAAATAATAATACAATTAATAGTGGAGATAAGGTATTTACTAATAAATTATTAACATTTGAAGTAGTAAACGGAAAAGAAACTGATGTTATTTTCTCATTTGCTATGGCTGGTCTTTCTTATGGATTTAAAGTAGAAGCTAATTCAACTTCTAAATTTGGTCCACAAGCAATACCTGCTGATTTTAGCTTAACAGTTGAAGAATATGTCGAATATAATGTTAGTATTACAAATAATTTTCCATCAAAGGTAAGTGTTACTTTAGTAACTGTTACTGAAGAAGGAATGGTAAATTTAAAAAATGGAGATAAAATAGCAAAAAATGCTCCAGTTATGCTATATATAGAAAATAGTGAAGAAACTAGTATTCTAATTTTAACTATTAAAAATGGTAGTGATACTGTTTATAGTAATGTACTTGGACCTACTTATGGTGAAGAGGCAGATGCTATTGCTATAAAGGGTGATTTCTCTATTACTATCACTTTAGCAGATACTCCTACTGGTTTTATCGTAGAAGATCAAACTAATGAAGATGTTGATGTAGTTATAACTATTGGTGAAAATGATGATGATTTCGATTCTGAAGAAGAATATGAAGAAGGAACATTAATCAATTTATATATTAGTAATAATACAGATGATAATTACATTATTTATATCTTAAACGCAAATGAACAAAACATCAAAGATCCTATAATTGTTGCTGCTGATGGTCTTGGTATTACTTCATTTACATTAACTTGTGATGCCTATATTACATGTGAAATAGTTGAAGAAGATGAAGGACCATTTGTTGTAAATTATAATTATGATATAGAAAACTTTACTGTAAAATTATATCCAGATGATGGTGATGAAGAAGTAGCCTTTGGAAGTGAAATTGAAAAAGGATCTGAAGTTTATATTCGTATATTAAATGAACTTGATTATGATTATACTATAACTGTTTTAAATACAAATACTGATGAAGTAATTGAAAGTCTTGATGGATATGCTAATAGTGGTGATTGGTTCTCATTTATCCTTAATTGCGATTGCTACATTACTGTTGAAATAAATTATGAAGATGATGAAATGTATAGCATCAGTGTTAATAAACAAGTAAATGTAGATGTAAGTGTATATTATCTTGATGAAGATGATGAAGAATACGAAGTAGATTTCGATGAATACTATGAAGCATATACATCAATAACTGTTTATGTAAATAATACTACTGAAAATCCAATTATTGTTGAAATTCTTGATGAATATTCCTTAGTAATAGATGATTTAGTTATCTATGAAGGTGATAATGATTCATTAACTTTTGGTTTAGAAAGTGATGTAACAATCTATATTGGCGAATATAGTGAAGAAGAAGATGAATTATATATTAATATATATAACAATGCTGATGATGAAAATATTACTTGTGTTGTAAGAGATGAAAATGATCACGATGTAACAGAAATGAATATTGCTAAAATAGATACTTTATCTGCAACTATTACTAATAACTTAGATTGTGATATCATCGTTGTAATTGAAGATGCTTCTATGGGTGTTTTACTTGAAAGTATAGTTAAAGCAAATAATAATAAAACATTAGATTTTGGACACGATAGTGATATTTATATTAACATCTATAAATATATGAATGCCAAAATTACAGTTCAAGGTGATTTTGAAGATTTCACTTGGGAAATAAATGACGACTTTGAAGATACTTATGAAGATGGTGATACATTCCACTATTATGATGATGATTTATATTTTGATGGAATAAATAGTTCATCAGAAAAGGCATTTAAGGTAACTATTTATGATAGTGAAAATGAGTCAATTGGTTCTCAAACATACTATTATGCTCCAGAAGGTGATACATATAGAGATGGTGTTTGGTTCTTTGTACGTAGTGATGTATTAATTGTTATTGAAGAGATAGAACCTGAAGAATTTACACTAACTATTAGTACAGATCTTGATGTTCGTGTTTTAAGAGGAAGCATAAGTCTAAATGATGGCGATACAATTTATGGTGGAGAAGGATTATATGTTGATTTCAATAACGATACAGATCAAGATATTAATGTAATAGGTCTTAGTGGTGAAGATATGATATTCACATTTACTTGTGAAGCCGGAGAATTTAATTTTTATTCTTATGAAGGTGTATCTTCAGATATCATAATTATAACTGCTACTGGTTCAGTTTTCCCCGTAGGCGATTAAAAAAGAAGGAAGAGTTTTCTCTTCCTTTTTATATATATTATGAAATATATATAAGTGATATAAATATTTTTGCTTAATAAAAAAGCCACCTTAATGTGGCTTTTTAACTTTATCTTTTTCTATTTTGTGCATTATTTCAGCTTTTTCTTGGCTTACCTTCATATAGAAGAATAACCATAAAATAATAGCAACAAAAAATAATACAACTAACACATAAAGGGCTAATTCTAGCGCTTTTAGATGGAATATTATATCCATAATTAAGCATGGAATCATAAATACAAATAAGAATGTAACAATAGGAACAAATACAGCTGTAACTGCATCTTCCTTCTTTAGTATTTTATCTATTGTTTTGACTTCTTCATCACTATATTTTGGATCATTTCTATAATAATATCTTTCTTGCCTAGCCATATAATCACTTCCCAATATAATTATATTATATATTGCGATTTTTTTAAATAAGTGTATAATAATTAGTGTATCGCCCCATGGTCAAGCGGCTAAGACGCAACCCTCTCAAGGTTGAATCCCGAGTTCGATTCTCGGTGGGGTGACCATTTTTTATTTTATGGGGGCAAAATAATGAATAGTAATAAAAAGATGGCTATTGTGCAAACAATACTTATGTATGTTGCTCATATGCCTATTTATTTTGGTTTAATATTCTTTTTAACTGATACTTTTACTAGTTCAGTAATGGTTCTATTTTTAATTGGTATTATCCTTACATCACTTGTTTTAACATTTTGTATAGCTAGTGCAATTTTATCAATTATAAGTATATTCAAAAAAACATATAATCCTACTAAAACAGTAATGATATCAAAGATAATATTAATTCCTTGGTTTATAGTTAATTTTTATTTTTGTATGTTGATGTTTGCGGGTACCTTAAATCCGTTTTTATTAATATTTGCGCCAATAGTCGCAATTATAGAAATATCTATTACTTATTTATTAATGGTAACTATTAGTATAATAGATTTAGCTTTTGTAATTAATAGATTAAAAAGCAAAGAACTAAATATGAGTAAATATTTAGTATTCATAAATATACTATTATTTATATTCTGC
>JAILIR010000125.1 GCA_024695185.1 bacterium
TCTAAGAACTTCTTCAATCAACTTAAAATGTCTTTCTCCAATTTTTTCAGAGTCAACTAACCTAGATGTTGATTTAAATACATCGATAGCTGGATATAGTCCCAATTCTGCTACCTTTCTATCCAAAACAATTTGTCCATCCATATAAGAAGTTATAGTTTGAACAGCCTCATCATTATAATCATCTGCAGGTATATAAATAGCCTGAAAAGAAGTAATTGAACCATCAGCAGTAGAACTAATTCTCTCCTCAATTTTACTTATCTCGTTAGCCATATTACTAGGATAACCATTCTCAATAAGTAATTCCTTTAATTCCGTAGCTATTTCTGATTTAGCTTGTATAAAACGATATATATTATCTATAAACAATAGAACATCTTGTTTTTTTTCATCTCTTAAATATTCTGCCAAAGTAAGACCAGCATAAACAGATTTACTTCTAGATATGGGATTATCACCCATAGCACCAAAAACCATAGACATCTTATCAATAAGATTAGATTCTTTCATATCATCGTATAATTCTTTACCTTCCCTACTTCTTTCACCAGCTCCTACAAATATCGCATGAGCATTTAAGGCAGAATATACGTTATGGATTAACTCCTTAATTAAAACTGTCTTACCAACACCAGCACCACCAAGCAATCCCATCTTAAACCCTTTTTGTAATGGTGCAAAAAAATCAATTACTTTTATTCCGGTCCAAAGGATATCACTCTGAACATTTAATTCCTTCAAAGAAATAGTTTCATTGCTAATGTTCTTAGATTTAAAACTATCTAATTTTAAATTATCTATAGGTTGACCATAAGAATTAAATACCCTCCCTAATATTCTATCGGAGTATTCTATTTCTATACCATTATTAGTTTTAATAACTGGTAATCCCTTCTTTAATCCTCTTGTAGTTCCTAAACTTACACAAGTTGCACTAACATTATTAATAGAGACAACTTCAAAAGAATAATTTTGTTGATCTTTTACCTCTAAAATATCCCCTATTTTAATAGACATTTCACTAAGTATTACTTCAATACTAATATCAAAAATTGAAATAATTTTTCCTACGACCATAGCAATTTCCCTTCTTTTCTTTTATTATTTATTAATTATAAACTCATAATCTTTTTGCATTTGTTCTTTAGTTTTTGGAGAAAACTTATATTGTTTTAAATTATTCAAAATCTTTTGGCCTTCTCTTAATCTATTTTGCAATTCTTCACTCATTTCATCTATATTAGCAAGTTCGTATATTTCACGAACGTCTAAATAAGATAACAATTGTAATCTAACTTTACTTCCAAGACTCTTCATAGTCTTATCCTGTACATTACCACCAAGTCTAGATACAGAAAGTCCATAATCAATAGCTGGTTTCTCACCCTTAGAAAAATTCTTCGTGCTAAGAACTATTTGACCATCTGTAATTGATATTATATTAGTAGATATATAATCGGTTATATCTCCACCCTTAGTTTCCACTATAGGAAGTATCGTAATTGAACCACCATTCTTATGTTGACACCCCTTCTCTAAAAGCCTACTATGTGTATAGAATATATCTGATGGATAAGCATCACGACCAGGAGTCTTTTTACTTGATAAACTTATCTCACGATAAATATCTGCATGTTTTTTTAAATCATCTATACAAACCAATACATCATAAGCTTGAGCTAAAAATGATTCTGCAATAGACAAAGCAACATAAGGCGTTAAATAAGTTCTAGTAGGCAATTCATCATGAAACGATGCCACTATTATCGTATATGATAATGCCCCTCTTTTAGTAAGCTCATAATAAATATCTTTAACTTCCTTCTTTGTTTTACCCAAAGCAACATATATACATAAAACATTTTTATCTTTTTGATTAACTATTGTATCTAAACATATCTGTGTTTTACCAGTTTTCTTATCTCCAATAATTAATTGTCTTTGCCCTTTACCTATAGGATATATCAAATCTATTCCTGTAATACCTGTCAATAATTCTCTCTTAACTGCTCCTCTATCCATAATAGA
>JAILIR010000184.1 GCA_024695185.1 bacterium
AAACTCTGACGTAAAAATTACTTATCTATCTTCAACAATTGATGAAATAGTGTAGACTTTTCTACACTTTTTATTTCTAATAAAAAAATGAAAAAATTGTCTTAATAATACCTTTATTTATTTCATAAAATATAGTAAAATAAAATATAGAATAGCTAATTTTTAGGAGAGGAGAATATCTATGCTTTTTAATGGTGATAATAATGGTGGATTTAACCAAAAACCTATCATAAAAGTAATCGGTGTTGGTGGCGGTGGCGGTAATGCCGTTAACAGAATGATCGACAATGATGTTCAGGGAGTTGAATTTATTGTTGCAAATACTGATGCGCAAGTTGTAAGATTATCAAGATGTGAAAATAGAATACAATTAGGAAAGAAATTAACTAGAGGTCTTGGAGCTGGAGCTAAACCAGAAGTTGGCAAAGCTGCTGCACTAGAATCTCAAGAAGAAATAAAAGCTGCACTAGAGGGTGCTGACATGGTTTTCATCACTGCAGGTATGGGTGGTGGAACTGGTACAGGTGCTGCTCCAGTTATTGCTCAAATTGCTAGAGAATTAGGATGCCTTACTGTTGCTATTGTAACCAAACCTTTTAATTTTGAAGGCCCTGCTAGAATGAGAGAAGCATTAAATGGTTTAAAAGAATTAAAACCACATGTAGATACTCTACTTGTAATACCTAATGAAAAATTATTATCAGTTATAGACGCTCATACAACTATGTTTGAAGCATTTAAAGAAGCTGACAACACTCTACGTCAAGGTGTTCAATCTATAGCTGAAATTATAAATGTACCTGGTTTAATTAATATTGACTTTGCCGATGTTAAAACAATTATGCAAAATAAAGGTACTGCACTTATGGGTGTAGGTGTAGGATCTGGCGATAATAGAGTTATTGAAGCTGCTAGAAATGCGATTCATTCGAATTTGTTAGAGGTTTCTATCGATGGAGCTACTGATGCTATCGTTAATATCACTGCAGGTAGAAGTATCACTCTATTTGAACAATCTCAAGCTCTAGATGAAATTAGACAATCATCTACAAGTGAATTAAATGTTATTTATGGTGTTGCTATAAATGAAGATTTAGGTGAAGAAGTAGTTGTTACAGTTATAGCTACTGGTTACGATTTAAAGGCTAACCAAAGTGAACTAGTTGATTTATTTGGTACAGCTGAAATGCCTAAACCAGTTGAACAAACTAGAGAAACAAATGCTTATCAAGAACCAAAGAGAGAAGAAAGACAAGAAAGTAATAATGATATGAAGCTTCCACCTTGGTTAACTTCAAAAAAATAAAAAAGTCATGAAAATGACTTTTTTTTGAAAATTATAAGTTTAAATTTTTAAATACCTTGAGTAATTAAATACCAAATTACATAAATTACTGGTGCCGCAAACATAGCCGCAACTAAAACGATAATAGTAATTTTACCAGCAGTAGTTTTTGAAGGATTTCCATAAACATGTTCCTTCTTTTGAGCTTCTAGTTCTTGTTTCTTTTTTTCTTTATTACTAATATAACCTTTATTTTTCTCAGCCATAATTATTTCACCTCATACATTATTATTATACTATAATTACACATAAAAGGAAAGATAAAAATGAATAAAGCCCGTGTTATATTTCACATTGATATGAACGCCTTTTTCGCATCATGTGAACTAATAAAAAGACCATATTTAAAAGATAAACCTTTTGCTGTTGGAGTTAGATATTCCTCAAAAGGTGTTTTATCTACGGCTAATTATGTGGCTAGAAGTTATGGTGTAAGAAGTGCTATGACTGTTAAGGATGCTTTAAATAAATGTCCTAATTTAATTATTTTAGATAGTGATTATAAATTTTATCAAGAATGCTCTAATCAGTTCTTATCTATTTTATATGAATATACAGATAAAATCGAACAAGCTTCAATTGATGAAGCTTTTATGGATGTAACGGATATAGAAATACATCCTTTAAAGCTTGCAAAAATATTACAAGATAGAATTCTAAATGAAGCTAAGCTTCCTTCATCTATAGGAATAGGTTCAACAAAATTCTTGGCTAAAATGGCTAGTGATATGAAAAAGCCCTTAGGTATAACGGTAGTTAGAAATAGAGAAATAAAAGAAAAAATATTCCCACTAGATATCTCTGATATGTTTGGTATAGGAAATAAAACGAGTCCTAAATTACGAGAAATGGGAATTGATACTATAGGAAAATTATACGAGAATTTAGATAACTTACATGAGTTCTTTGGTGAAAAGATGTATACATATGTTAAAAACACTCTAGAAGGCAAATCTAGTAATGTTGTAGATCCTACTAGATGGAATACCTTATCTAGTATATCAAATTCAAGAACTAGTCCACATCCTTTAGTAGATGAGACTGAGGTATTTGAATTTTTAAAGTATGTAAGTGATATAACTTATAAAAGAATGGAAAAATATAACATTAAACCATTCACTCTAACAGTTCAAATAAAAGACCCAAATTTAAAGGTTATATCTAAAAGTAGGACCTATAATGAGGTTGTAATAGGTGAAGATTTCTATAATAAAACAAAGGAATTATTTGAAGAATTATGGAATAATGGTCCTGTTAGACTAATAGGAGTAGGTGTATCTAATTTCTTAGATGATAATGTTAAAGTTTATGATTTATTTCATCTAGATGAAATAGAAAAAGAAGAAAAACTAAATAATACGGTTAAAGAGATAGACCTAAAGTATGGTAAAAACGCTATCAAAAAAGGAATTAAGTAAAAAATGTTGATTTTTATTTAATTTCATAATATAATAATGGTAGTTTATTACTTTAATGCAATAAAGTGAGGTTGATAATATGAACAAATTTAATGTAAAAACTCCTGTAGGATTAAAAGATTATATCCTAAAGGATATGGAGAAAAAGAATAAAATAGAAACAGTTTTAAAAGAATTGTTTTTAAATAGTGGATATAACTTAGTTGAAACACCAACATTAGAATATGTTGATGTTTTTACCACTAATATGCAAGATCAAAGCTTATATAAGCTAATTAATAAGGATGGAGAAGTATTAGCTTTAAGAAGTGATGTGACTAAAGCTATCGCTAGAGTAACATCTACAGAAACTAAGGATTTTATCTATCCCCAAAGATTTTGTTATATAACTAATACATTTAGATATCCTAGAGCTTACCAAGGAAAACAACACGAATTCACACAAGCTGGTGTTGAATTAGTTGGAACAAATGGTATATATGCTGATTATGAAGTAGTAAGCTTAGCTGTAAAAGCTTTAAATAGTATTTTAAATGATTATAAGTTATATATATCATCAACTGAATTCTTTAATAATTATTTAGATGACTTAAATATTAGTAAAAGCGTTAAAGATGAAATAATAAAAGAAATACAAAATAAAAATGTTGTAAAAATTAAAGAATTACTTGATAAGAGTGAATATGAAACAATTAGCTTAATCATTGAAGCTATTGGTAAAAGAGATTTATTAAACAAGATAAAGAATAATATTAAAAGTGATAAAACACTTAAAACTCTAGAAAAATTAGAAAAACTATATGACTTGCTTGAAAAGAATGGTTTAGAAAAGAATGTTTATTTTGATTTTTCTATTTTATCATTTGGAAAATATTATACAGGTATCACTCTACAAGGCTACACAAAGGGCGTTGGTACGCCAATCCTTGATGGTGGTAGATATGATAATTTAATTGAATCATTTGGAACTAAAAAGGATGCATGTGGATTTGCGATTAATGTTAATGATTTAATTAATAAGACAAAGCTTACTTATGAAAGAGATATTACTTTAATTTATAGTTCTGATAAGGAAAAAGCTATTAATTTAGTTAAAGATAATGCTTTTGTGTCATTAGAAAACAATTTAAATGATGCATTTAAATATGCTTTAGCAAATAACATTAAAACAGTAATAGATTTAGATAACAACAAGAAATACATTTTAAAAGAAGGTGAATATTTATGTCAAGAATAACATTTGCACTTGCTAAAGGTCGTTTAGCAAAGAAAACTTTAGAAATACTTGATAAGATAGATATTAGACCTGTTGATTTAACTGATGAATCTAGAAAGCTAGTATTCAATAGTGCTGATGATAACTATTCTTTCTTTCTAGCAAAACCATCTGATGTACCTACATATGTTGATTATGGTGTAGCGGATATTGGTATTGTTGGTTATGATACTATTTTAGAAGAAGATAGAGATTTATATGAATGCCTAGATTTAAAGATTGGTAAATGTAGAATGTGTGTAGCTTCATATCCTGAGAAGAAAGATTTAATTTTAGGTGGAGAACAAATTAGAGTTGCTACAAAATATCCTAACATTGCTAAAAAGTATTTTGAATCTAAAAATAAAAAATGTGAAATCATTAAGCTTAATGGATCTGTTGAATTAGGTGCTGTTATTAATCTAGCTGACTGTATCGTTGATATAGTTGAAAGTGGTAAAACACTAGTTGAAAACGGACTAGAAGTTATAAGTGATGTATGTGATTTATCCGCTAGAGTAATAGTGAATAAGGTCTCTATTAAGACAAAATACGAAGAAATATCAAAGATACTTAAGGAAATGGAGGAGAATCTATGAGAATCTATGAATCTAAAGAAGAATTACTTAAAAAATTAGATGAACGTGGTAATAGTGATAACTCCAAATACTTAGTAATAGTTAAAGATATTATTAATAATATTAAAGCAAATAAGGATAAAGCTTTAATTGAATATACTAATAAATTTGATTCACCACTTATTAATATTAATAATATTAAAGTAACTGAAGAAGAGATTCTAAATGGATATAATTCTATAAGCGATGAATTAAAAGAAACTTATAAAATTGCTAAAGATAGAATTATGAAGTTCCATGAACATCAAAAAGAAGAAACATGGACATATGAGGATAATGGTGAAATCTTAGGTCAAAAGATTACACCACTAGAAAATGTTGGTTTATATGTACCGGGTGGTAAAGCAGCTTATCCATCAACTATGTTTATGGATGCTATTCCTGCTATGGTTGCTGGTGTAAAAAAGATTATTTGCTGCACACCTTGTAATAAAGAAGGTAAAGTAACAAATGAAGTATTAGCTGCTGCTTATATTTTAGGTATAAAAGATATTTATAAGTGTGGTGGAGCTCAAGCAATAGCTGCTATGGCTTTAGGTACTGAAACTATTCCAAAGGTTGATAAGATTGTTGGGCCTGGTAATATCTTTGTAGCTTTAGCTAAAAAAGAATTATTTGGAAGTATTTCTATTGACTCAGTTGCAGGACCTTCAGAAATATTAGTTATCGCTGATGAATATGCTAACTATAAATTTGTTGCTGCTGATCTTTTAAGTCAAGCAGAACATGATGAAATAGCTTCAAGTGTATTACTTACTAATTCAAAGGAATTAGCTAATGCTGTAGTTAAACAAATAGATGAATATACAAATAAACTTGAAAGAAAAGAAATCATTCAAAAATCACTAGATAATTATGGTGGTATTATTATAACTAAATCAATAGATGAAGCAATTGAAATATCAAATTATATTGCTCCTGAACATTTGGAATTAGCCGTAAATGAGCCATTTAATTATCTTGACAAGATTATTAATGCTGGGGCTGTATTTTTAGGAAATTATGCCGCAGAATCACTTGGTGATTATATGGCTGGACCTAATCATGTATTACCTACAATTCATACAGCTAGATTCTTTTCACCATTATCAGTTTATGATTTTGTTAAAAGAACATCTATTATTTCCTTTAACAAAGAAGCATTCAATAGAATTGGTAAGAATGTAGAATCCTTCGCTAAAAGTGAAGGCTTAACTGCTCATGCTCTAGCCGCAACTGTTAGATTGGAGGAAAAATAATGAAATATTTAAAAAAGTCATTAGAAGGAAGAGTTCCTTATTATTCAAAGATGATAACTGATGGGATTATTCTAAATGCTAATGAAAGTGCCTTTGAAACTCCAAAAGAAATAATGGAACTAGTTAAAAAAGAAATAGATAATATTGATTTAAGAAGATACCCTGATACAGATAATACAGTTATTAGAGAAGCGCTAGCTAAAAATTATAATACTGATATTAAAAATATCACTTGTGGAGTAGGGTCTGATCAATTACTTGATTGTATCTTCAAAAGCTTAATAGAAGATGAATACATTCTAGCTTGTAATCCTACATTTAGTATGTATAAGGAATATGCAAGCTATACAAATGGTAAGTTTATTGATATAGATTTCTTGCCTAACTTTATATATGATACTAAAAAAATATTAGAAACTATTGATACAT
>JAILIR010000205.1 GCA_024695185.1 bacterium
TATTCAATATACTTAAAGTATATATGTATAAAAAAATGAGTCAAGTGTTATTCATTTGGCTCATCATTAATTTCTATATTCTCTTTTTTCTCTTCATCTTTTCTAACAAATATTTGGACGATAAATACACCAGCTAGTAGTAATACACATCCTATCCATTCTTTAAGAGAAAGTCTATCGCCCATAATAAATATACCACCAATTAAAGCAAAGACACTTTCTAGTGACATAAGCAAACTTGCAGGTGTTCCATCAATTCGTTTTTGCCCTAAATTTTGAAGTGTATAAGCTATACAGCTAGAGCCTATAGCTAAGTATAATAAAGGTAATAATGCTTCTTTTAGATTATCAAAGCTAAATTTAGTCCCTTCAACAGGAATGGCTAAACTAAGCGATAAAACACCAAGCGTTAAAAAACAAATCATAGATAATATAAATGGATCAATTTCTTTTGAATAATAATCAACTATCATTATTTCTATAGTAAAGAAGATTGCTCCTGCCATACATAGTAAATCACCAGTATTAATGCTAAAATCATTTTTTAAACTAATTAATCCTACACCAACTACTGCAATAACTATACCTATTATTTGCATAATGGTTAGTTTCTTTTTAAACACAAAGAATGTGAATACTGGTACTAACACAATATACATTGCAGTTAAGAATCCTGCCTTGCCTGTAGATGTTCTTTCAATACCAAATTGTTGGATATTAGATGCAATACCTAAAAATAAACCTGTAAGCATACCAATTAGTATAGTTTTTTTGACACTTAATTTAGTAGCTTCTTCACTTTTCTTTTTAATTATGTATATAGCAATGGGTATTAATAATAAACCTGCTATAAAAAATCTTATACCATTTAAGAATAATGGTGTTATATTTTCACTAGCCTTCTTTTGAGCAACGAAAGCCATACCCCAAATAATAGCGCAGACTAATAATTCAATCATGCCTATTATTTCACTTTTACTAAACTTACGCATTATTCTTCACCACCATTAGAGCCTAAGAATTCTTTTAATAATTCATTATCTGATTCAAAGATTTCTTGTGGTGTACCAGTTACTTCTATTAAACCTTTATGCATAAAATATACTCTGTCACTAACATGCTTTGCAAAATCCATATCATGAGTAACAATAATCATTGTATAGCCATCTTTTTTTAAGTCTTTAATTACTTTTGTTACTTCTTTAGTAATCCTTGGATCAAGTGCACTAGTAGGCTCATCAAAGCATAACACATCAGGCTTTAAAGCTAGAGCTCTAGCTATGGCAACTCTTTGACATTGTCCACCAGATAATTGATGAGGATAATAATTAATTTTTTCACCCAAGCCTAGGCTTTTTAGTATTTCTATACCTATCATCATATTTTCATTATGCATTACTTTAAGGCGCTCTTTTTTATTCTTTTCTTTATTTTCTTTAAGTTCTTTTTTAGCCTTTAAATCCATAGGTAGTACTATATTTTCTATAGCACTATATTGAGGAAATAAATTATAATTTTGAAATATTAAACCAAAATGTTTATTGTTTAACTTTTCTTTAATAGGTAATATCTCTTTACCATCTAAATATACAACTCCACTATCCATGCTTTCAAGATTATTTAAGCATCTTAAGAAAGTTGTTTTACCATTACCGCTAGAACCGATAATTGTGATTATTTCGCCCTTTTCTATATCCATTGATATACCATTTAAGACGTTTAAGTCATTAAATGATTTATATATATCTTTTATCTCTAAATAGCACATAATTACACCTCATAATAAGCAAGTTTCTTTTCAACATTTGAAAAGCAAATTGTCAGAATTCCATTAAATATTAAATAGAATATAGCCGCATAAACAAATGGAGTTAAAAGGGCGGAATTATTAACTTCATGTTTAGCCATAGAGAATAAATCTATTGCGACTAACACACTTGCTAGTGCTGTATCTTTTACTAAAGTTATTATTTCATTGCTCATAGGTGGAATGATCTTTTTAACTACCTGCATTAAAACAACCTTAAAGAATGTTTCTCTTTTAGTCATACCTAATACTTTACTAGCTTCATATTGACCTTTAGGAGTTGATTCAATACCACTTCTATAAATCTCTGAGAAATAACAAGCATAATTTATAATAAATGCTATACATACATAAATAAATAATAGAATTGTTAAAGATATACCAATAGTAGAATATATTTGTTTATTAGTTAAATTAAATATTAGAGGAATTGATGAAACAACTAATATTTGTAACATTAATGGTGTACCTCTAATAATCCATATTAAGGTTTTTACAGGCTTTTTAATTAGCTCATGCTTTGACATAGATCCAAATGCTAATAATAAGCCTAAAGGAAGTCCAAATACAAGTGTTACGATAAATAGTATTATTGTATATAATGAACCTTCACAAAGTGCTTTAAATACTTTTCCATCAGTTCTTAAGTAATGTATAGCAAAATCTAAACATACTAAGAATAAAATGAATGTCACTATATAAGAAATC
>JAILIR010000241.1 GCA_024695185.1 bacterium
TAAGTAACAAAATATAAACAAACAAGGATTTCGCAATAAAGCAAAAAATTATCTAACAATTCATCTTGAACCTTTTCTTCTAAATATTCAAATGAGCTTTCCTTATATGTTTCTAACATTTGATTTACATTACTTATGCAATCATCCAAATCTATAAAATTTGCTCTCAACAATTTACATTTTTGAAAATTTGATTTCATCAAATCATATATTGGTGTATGCCAATAACAAGGCTTATCATTAATAAATGTCTCAATTTTATTATATTCATCTATTGGATTACCTTTGTATTCCTTTACTTTTGCAAATATGGATTTATGATTTATAGCCATTTTACTTATCTCCTTTGTTTCTATTATATTCATCCATCATTTTTCTTAATGTTAATCCTGCTGCTTTTCCTTCTCTATATACTCTTACACTATCAAAAGTATTTCTTTCATATATAAAGGGTAATCCTGTTTTAGTATAAAAAATCTTTCCACAATTATTCATTATTTCATTCCAAATATCACAATTATTCATATATCGCTTTATTCCTTTTCAAATATTTCTTTTGCCTTTTGGACTATTTCATCCATTTTTTCATCACATTTCATATTATTATTCCAAATTTTACTTCTTTGATTTAAAGTGAATACTAAATATACAATTCCAGGAATGATTAGCAAAAGCAATAATATTCCAAATGTTTCCCATTCCATATCCCATAAATCTATTTCTTTTTTTACATCATTATATTCGTCTTCTAATTGCTTTAATTCTTCATAATGTGGCATATCAGTATCTCTACCATAGACTAAAAAATGATACCTTCCTCTACCACTTGGCTTAGAATCTTCTTTTATGAAGTTCCAACCAAATGCTTCAATATTTTTTAAATGCTTTTTATTTCTTTCGTAACTAGCAACATCCCATCTATCATTTTTATCAAAGAGTCCATTAACTTTTGAACATTGTCTTTCCTCTATCATCGTTATCACCTCATAATAATTATAGCATATAATATAACAATTACTTCTAAAAAATTACCTCCCTATTATTTCTAATAGAGAGGTTCTAACCTTCATATATCAATTATTTATTTTTTTCTAATAAACAAACTGTTTCCTCGTACTACTTTTAAGAAAAACAATTAACTTTCGGGCCTTGTAATAAGGAAAATATGTTTTTCAAATTTAAAAATCGAATCAATAGCTAATACGATTACATTTTTGCTCTCTAGATACCTTTTCTTTATAGGAAAAGATATATATGCTTTGACAATTCCGTCATCCTTACCTATTGTCACTTTATCAAAAGAACAATAACTAGGTTTTATTGGTTTAAAATCATTCTTTGATTCTTCAGCATTTTTTATGCTTTCTTGCCAATAATCACCTGAAAAAGAAATAGTTTCTTCAATAATATTCACGCTTCCATCAATACCAATAGAAGCCATTACGTCTAAAGTTTCTTTAAAAAGTGCACTAATAAATACTTCCATTTTACTTTTGGACTCTAAATTTACACTCTTTAGTTTAAAATTGCTCGGTGATAAATTTACAACTTTATCCCCTGTTTGATAGATATCTAATGATAGATTCAATGTATAGCTAGATAATTCATCACCATCATCATCAAGTGTTTGAGTATTTTCTGTTACAGATATCCCCGATACTTTAATATATGTTTGCTTCCCAAAAACAACATATTCATCCAAATAAGCATTTGTATCCTCTTTCTTAGTTTTAGTGCATTTATTTAAAATCCCAGTTATTACAAACAATACAATTATAGTGACAAATCCTACTAAGCAAGCTATTTGTACAGGCTTGCTAGCTTTTACATCTCCGCACATTTTCTCACCTCCATTAGATTTCATCTTTAAAACCAATTATATCATATATTCTTTATTTTTTTCATGTTCCTCATATTAACGTTAGTGCATTTTCAATAAGAAAAAACTCGCTTTCTAGCGAGTTTCTTACTTATTTCTTTAATTCCATTTTTATAACAACTTCTGTGTGATTGCTGTATGGGAACATATCTACTGGAGTTGCTTCTATGATGTTATAGTATTCTTTTAAGAATTTTAAATCTCTTGCTAGTGTGGATGGGTTACAAGAAACATAAACTATTTTTTCGATACCTATAATAGCTTTTAAGAATGCTTCTTCACAGCCTTTTCTAGGTGGATCTACTATTAAAGCATCTATTTTCTTAGTCTCTACTAGTTTTTGTATTTCTTCTTCAGCTTTACCTAATATAAATGAGGCATTATCAATATTATTTAATTCTTTATTTCTATTCGCATTATAGATTGCTTCATCTACTACTTCTACACCTATTACTTCTTTAACATGACGACTTGCGATTAAACCCATAGTACCTATACCACAATAAGCATCTATTAAAGTCATATCTTTATTTAAATTTAAGTATTCAAATACTTTTGAATATAATTTTTCCATTTGAGTAGTATTTACTTGGTAGAAGCTAGATAAACCAACCTCAAAAGTAACACCAAGTACTTTTGATGTTAAATAGTTTGTTCCAAATAACAAATTAGTTTTATTACCTAAATGTAGTGGTGTATCACCACTATTTACATTATGTAGGATAGAAACTATTTTAGGGAATTTTTTAGTAAGCTCACTTACTAATAAATCCTTCTTCTCTAGTTCTGTAGTGTTTGTTACAAAGCATAACATAACATCACTATTTTTATTTGTTCTAATTATGACATGTTTAATACAACCTTTTTTAGTTTTAGGGTTATATATTGATATTTTATTAGTTTGAAATAGGCGTTTTAAAAAAACAACTATTCTATTAGCTATTTGTGGAGCTATAATGCATGTTTCCATATCAATAACATTGTGTGTCTTTTTAGCATAGAAACCAGCATATATAACACCATTAATCTCACTAAATGATACTTGTACATTATTTCTATAATGACTAGGATCATCCATAGTAATAGTATCATTTACTACTACATCTACCTTACCTATTCTACTTAATAAGTCTTTAACAATGTGTTTTTTGTAATTGGCATGCATATAGTAATTAAAATGCATCAAATTACAACCACCACATTTTTCATAATATTCACATATAGGTTTTACTCTATATGGACTCTTAGAATAAATTTGGTTTAAGGAAGCTAGTCCATAGTTTTTATTAAGTTTATCTACTCTAATACTTACTCTTTCACCCTTCAATGGACCTTTGACAAAAAAGATAAAATCATCGATTTTACATACACCATTACCTTCACTATCTAAATCGATGCAGTCACATTTATAGGTTGCATTTTCTATAAACATAATAACCACCTACTATATATTATTATAACATATAATTTTATATTAATGTAAGGGATAAAAAAATAGACATAATAAAAAATTATGTCTACACTTTTCTATTAAATGGTATGTTAAAATTATCCATCCAAGGAAATATTTTTTCATAGTCTTTAGCTGCCTTTAAGACTATTGCTTCCTTAAATTTCTTTCCAATTAATTGCATTCCAATAGGTAAGTTATCAATTAAACCAATAGGTATAGAAATAGCTGGATAGCTTACAAAATTAACTAGGAAAGTCTCACACCAGCCTACTAATGATTCTACAGGCTTACCATTAATAGTTTTAGGTCCTTTAGTTTTACCATTTTCTTCATTTTTAATGTGTTTTGTACACATTATAGGGGATGCGATTAAATCGTAAGATTCAAATACTTTTTCAAAGTTATCAAGTACATCAGTTCTTGCTAGATTAAACTTATATAGATCTTCTATGGTTAATTTATCACATAGTTCTTTATAATGGATAAATTCATTTGGAAAGTCTATTTTATTTGTTTTTAAATAATCTATTCCTTTTTCCTTTAAATGGTTTAATTCAATGGCACAATCTATAGTTATACCTTTACACCATTCTTCAGATAATTCGTTTGCTGTATGTTTAAAGTTAAAATGTACTAAATCAACTTCATAACCTAATCTTTTAAAGTTAAATATAGCTTCTAATACCTTGTTTTTGATTGTCTCTTCGACAGTAAAGATATCAAAATCTAAGGTATAAGCTATCTTTAATAATTTATCTCTTTTAAGTTCTTTATCAAAATCAATTGGATTTCTTAATATCATATTGTTATAAGGGTCTAGTGGATTATATTTAGCCATTAGCTTATATAGCATAATAGCATCATCTACGGTTTTAACTAGTCCTCCTTCTACACAATATGGATGTGTAGCAGAGAATGCATCAGGCCTATTTACCATAGGAATAGATCCAAAGCCAGCCACAAAGCCTACTAAGTTATTACATGAGGCTGGTACTCTAATAGATCCTCCGGCATCTCCTCCTTCAGCAATAGGTACTAACCCATCCGCTACAGCTGAAGCAGAGCCTCCACTTGATCCACCTGCATTGTATAGAGTGTTAAATGGAGTTGATGTAGCTCCATACATCAAGTTATCAGTAACACCTCTAAAGCCATATGCTGGGGCATTTACCTTACCTATGGCTATTCCTCCATTTTCTTCCATTATTTGACAAAATAGGCTACTACATTCATCAGTTGTCTCTAAGCATTTCACTCCACCAAAGGAATGCGTCCAACCCTTCTTGCTTGGAAGGAAGTCTTTAAGCGCAAAAGGAACGCCAGCGAATACGCCACAGTATTCGCCACAATCAAGTCTTTTTTGAAGTTTTTCGGCTTCTTTATAGGCATAATCATATTTAGTATAAACAAAAGCATTTATACTTTTATTTCTAGATTCAATTCTATTAATAAAATAATCTAATACTTCTTTAGG
>JAILIR010000012.1 GCA_024695185.1 bacterium
AAAAGTTATATCTAATTCTTGAGTCTGTTCTAAAATATAATCTAAATAATCTTTTGAACTTGGCACAAATATACCTCACTATCTATATAGTTTATTGAATATGGCTAGTGCATAACTAGCTGTTCTCATAGCATCTTGAAAGAATGTAGTTGATTCATTTGGATTTTCCATAATATATTCAAAATCAGATTTATTAATATAACCAACATTTCTACCATTTCTATCAACAGCTAGCTTAAAACTATTTACTAGTTCATAAGTAAAAGGTAGGCCTCTAACTGTATAAAATGTTTTACCTTCACTATTTTTTATTTCATTCCATAATTCATTTATATTCATAATAATCCTCCTTATTTAATCTTTATAAACAATATCTTCTTCTGGGCCAACACCATTCCTTCTAGTTGCTTTCATATATGACTTTTTTCGATATATAAAATTAATATTATATTCAAGCTTATAAATTGGATTAGGATGGATTGGGTTAATATTATTATTTTCTATATCAATATGTATTGTATGAAGTGACAACCCTTTTCCTTTGTAAAATCTTTCTATCTCTTTTACTATTTTTCTTTTTAAAGCCAAAAATTGACTAGTATCTGCTTTAGCAAGGATGATAAATGATTCTTCTTCAGCCGAACATAAAAACTCATTGCCAAACACTTCAGCTAAATAGGAATCAAGTTGCTCAGATGTTTTATAACCAAACAAGCGATCAAAATACCTTTCTACTTGATCCTTACCTACTATTTCTTTTCCTGCATCTACAAACGAAACGACAGCATCTAAATAATCGCGAATACTTCCTCGTATTGATAACGCTCTATCAATTCTATTTAGTAATTCCTTGTTCCTTAATTCTATTTTAGCATTTCCGCCACCCATTATATTACATTGTAAAATGCATGAAAGAGATAGCCCAATAAACATTTTCTTTTCTTTTTCTTCAGTTGGATTATCTTCTAACTTTGAAGACAATTCTTCAATAAGCCTAAATTGCCATTCTATGACATCGCTTGGGTTAAATAAGTCTATATTCCCTTTCTTTATAATTATTCCATTGAATAGTTCAAATAAAGTAACTACACTTCCAACATATCTAGAAAAATCTAATAATTTAGAATTTTCCTTATTTAACATATCGTTTATTATTCTCTTTACAGCTTTTACAAGTTTCCTATTCTCTGACGTTTCTCCCCTACTGTTATTATGACCTGAATCATCAGCACCTGGATTATCTGATATTTTTATTTCTTCTTTTCTTAGATATGTTTTTAAGTTAAAAAAGCTATCATAAAATCTATCAAAAATATATCTTGTTGCTTTATGTAGTTTTTCTATATTATTTATATTATTTTTATGAGAAAACTCATAATCACGGTTAATGAACTCTATTTCTTCATTAGTTTCTATTTCATCATCCTTGGCATCAATATTATCAGGATTATAAGAATCAATAACATTTTTATACTGTTCATATGTTTTATCTCTTAGAATGTCATACATTTCACTCATTTTTATAAGCAATTCTATTCTTTCTTTCCTATATATATCATTTGATGCATCTAAGTCTGGCTCAATATTTATATCCCATTCTTTTTCTTCCCTAAATTGATTTCTATTATAATCTATAGTATCTTTTTCATCGAAATAACAATAAACACTTTCGTCATTGAAAAACACTTGGAAAATGCAGTCCAATTTTCCTTTTAATTCATCAAGAACAAATACACTTATTTCCTTATCGTTATATTCATAATCCATTTCGTAATCTAAAATTCTAATCATTAGATTACTGATATCACCAGTATAATGAAAATGCAGAGTATTTCCATCATTATACAAAAATGAACAAGATCCATTAATACTCTTATCATAGTGTATTAACTCACTTTCTAAAACCTCATCATCTGATATTTTAAAATATTCAAAATAATAATCAAAATCATTCTTTTCACCAACACAAAGAATATCAGCTTCTACATTTCCACCATCTTTTTTACTACTTAAAAAAGCAGATTTAGTACAATTTGCACTTCCAAATAAAATATAAGACTTATTCTCTGTATTAAATCTAAAAGTTTTGCCATGATAAAAATTATAAGATGCTTTATCGCTATTTAATGATACCCCATTAAAAATGTTAATATTGTACTTATCTACATCTTTTTTTGGAAAAGTACTTGTCTTGTTTTGAATATATAAATTAATAGTAGCATCATGATATTCATTTATTATTTCTTTTAAGCAATTATTATTTGCATCATAATAAGGAACAGCTATATCGATAGAAACTACCTCATCTTTAATTATATTTTTAACTTGAGATAATATAGAATCATTAACATTTGACAAAAATTGAATATTGTCATTAATGTCTTCATTATCCCCTTTTTCAACTACATAAGAATAATTCTTAGCTTGTTTAATTAAACTAGCATCTCTTTTATCTGACATATTGTTTATGTCGTTAAAAAAGTCAACTGCTTTTCTTATCAAACCTAAATTTTCTTTATTCTTTTCATCATAATCATAAACATTTACTACTTCATTATTAATATAATAACCACTTGTAGTTAGGTTACAACTACCAACAATTAATCTTGCTTTATTCTTTCCCATTAATAAAGTTACTTTTGGGTGGAATGATGAATTAATTTTTATTGGAGTAACTCTATAATTTTTTCCAATAGTTGTATAACCATATTCAAACATCTTTCCTAATGATTTAGTTAATTCATTTGAATCAACAAATAGTGATACTTTTTTTACTGAATTATCAAGCAATTTTCTTAGGATATTTCTTTCAAAAAATGATATCTCAAAATTAAAAGTGGTGAATAATGCTATATCATATTTTTTGCTTTTCCTTAGTTCATCAAGTATATTAATTCTATTCATAATTAATCACCCACCTTAATTATGTCTAGATCCATCATAGCCTTAGTTAGCTGTAAAAACCTATTACCAGGCATATCAAATATAAATGTGTGTTCTTCGTTTTTGAAATAGTAGCCATCAACAAGTCTATAGTAGAATCCATCCCTACCAGCAAGCATTTTAGATAAAGCTGTTTCATAATGATGTCTAATTAACCATTTGTCCATGATATATGCTAAAACATCACATATTTTTTTATCTTTATAATCTTCAAATAAGCGGATAAGTGCTTCTAATGACACATCGTACCCGCTATCTAGAGTTCTTTGATTTTCTATTGTAAAATCACTTCTATTATTAAATCTATTATATATAGAAACAAGCATCTTAATGCCACAGCATAAATCATTATCCATATTTCTACTCTTACTTCCTGATGTTTTTTTAATTATATCTTCAAATGTTTTACAATCATAACTATCTTTTTCTATTAAAGAACTTAGTTTGTCATTCAAATCAAAATCAAAAACTGAATCATTTAATGATCCATTTATCCATTCATTCTTAGCTTTAGGAACGTCTAAAACATCAAGCATAAATTTCCACATTATTTCTAATGCCGCAGCAAAATACTGCCTTCCTATAACTAACTCCCACCCCTTAATGACATTACATAATTCATCTGGATAGTCTTCATTTTGACCTCTTACAGAGTATTTGTCATACAACACTTCACGAGCGTAGGAATAATCACGTAATACTATACCTTTCTTATTCAAAAAAACAGCATAATCCCAAGATTCATTTCTTCTTTCATTGTTTTTTTCTAAAAGATGACTAGCAAGAATGTTCTTACACTTATCAAACCCTTTTAAACCAATATTTATAACTTCCCCATATTCAACCAAAACATCTTTAGGAATAGGACTTTCTATAAGTCTATACTCTTTATAGTATCTCGTATTTTTTATTACACTCTCAAAAGCTAAAGCTAATTCTTCTCCATACTGAGTTAAATTTGGAAAATCTTGAGAATAATTATATTCAGCAAGACCCATGGTAAATAAACCTGCATTATAATATTGCATTCCGCCAAATCTAGTCTTAAAATAACTTCTATCAGCTTCAAACAAATCATTTGTATTGTATTTTATATTTGCGCTAGCTTTATCTACACCAGCCATTCTTTCCCTATCAGGATTATTTACCAATAGCTGAGATAAAACAAAGAAATAGTCTTGTTTCTTTAAGTAATAATCAAAAGATGGATAATCAAATTTGGCACCTTTTATATGAATGAAATCATAATAAAGCCAAGATAAAAAAGCCCAATAAAACGGTCTTGGTGTAACTGTATTAATTATTGGACAAATATCTGCTGCCATACTTGCAGCGATACCTTCTACTCCAAGAGAATCTCTTGTAGTAAAAGTTTGTGTTAAAATGTTTAGTCTTGGACCATTATTCATATAAAAACCACCTAACTTGTATTACTATAAAGCGTATCATTCTAAATAAAATTATACTATATCTATATCAAAAAATGAATAAACCTGAAAGCGAAAAGAAAAAACATCACTATATTTGCAAAATAAGTAATGTTTTAGAATATAATCATCTTTATA
>JAILIR010000023.1 GCA_024695185.1 bacterium
AAAGAATAATCCCTTACAATATCTATTATAATCTAAAAGCAAGTTAAAAGATATATTACAAATATTTTACATTTTCTTTACAATTTATAAACATTATGCTATAATGCAATCAAAGGGAGGATATACATATGAAAAAAATAGCTAAAGTGTTATTATTATTCTTGTTTTGTTTAACACTATTTGCTTGTGGTAAAAAAGCGTCCTATAATGGTGCTGATAAGGGTGGAGTAAATAGCAATCCAGCAAGCGATAGCGCAAAGATAGTTGTTGATGATGATAGAAAGATTATTTATAATGTTTCTTATGTTCTAGAAGCTAAAGATATCAAAAGCTATCAAAAGAAAATCGAAGGAAAATTAAATGAATTAACTGGTTATATCGAAACACTAGATACTAGAACTTATTATTCTACTTGTGTTTATAGAGTTCCAAAAGCTAATCTAGATACTTTTGTTCAATATATCGATAGCTTTGATGGACTAACTAATGATAAATCAATTAAAACTGAAGATATTTCTTCATCATATAATTCATATCAAGCTAGAAAGGAAGTTTTAGAGGCTTCAAGAACTAGCTATGTAAAGATGCTTGAAGATGATACACTATCAGTTCATGATATTATTGAAATCAATGATAAAATCGAAAAAATAGATGTTGAACTTAGAGAAATCTATTTACAACTAGACACATATGGTAGTTTAGTAGATTATTCAACTGTCACAGTTCACTACTATGAAAAAGGAGAATATAGTGAACCTACATTCTTTAGTGAATATGCCGAATATATTAGTGACTTCTTCATCACTATTGGAAAAGTAATATTATACTTATTACCATTTGCAGCAATTGGTGGAGTAGCTGCAGTAATAACAATAGCATCAATTAAACATCATAACAAAAAGAAAAGAGAAAATAACGAAAACAAAAACAATGATAACAAAGAAGAATAGATAATAAAAAAATAAAGCAATTTCTGTTTCCAGAATTGCTTTATTTTTTTTATGCTTCTGTAAATGGATAAACAGTAACATCTAAATCAAATGACCATGTAGCATTCCATGGCTTTTTACATTGTAGTGTAGCATAATCAGTTGTAACACAAACACCAGAGAACCAATAAGATACATCTCTGTGATCCTTATCAATAGTTCCTGTAAATGTTGGTACTGAATAATATACATACTTATTAGCTAGTATTGAATCATTATTTTGATCTCCTGTTACTTTGACAGTAAACTTCTTCATGCTACTTTTATCGTTGTTTACAACAATACGATATTTATACCCAAAGTCGACTTTATTATAGTCTCTATTTGGACCCACATATTCCACATCAGTCCAATCTCTTGGATCTAAGCCATCCTTATAGCAAACGCCAATCTTATGGTATGGAGTATTCCATCCACTACCTCCAAAATGGTGGTTGTATCTTTCTCTAATTGGAGAATTACTATAAGTTGTCTTTTTGTTAGTTGCTGCTGCTGCATGAGCTGAAGCAATACTAATAGCACCTAAAACAAGTGCACAAGCCCCCAAAAATATCTTGTTTTTCATTCCTTTTCACCTCCTCCCCAAAAAGTGATTATCTATAATACTATGCAAATATTATTTCTTTTCGGTTCTTCTTTCTATGAAGAAATAACCTAAGAATATAATAGTTGCTAGTACTATATTCATTAAAGGATGTAAAACCCAAGACGGTGTTAAATATCCATCATAATTACAATGATCAGATAACAATGCTGGCATTTGACTAAAGTAATCAATTGATACATTGTCAAAGAAATAAGTTAAACCAAACATAACAACATAACATGAAATAACAAATACGATAACTTTCATATGAGATTCAAAGCACATTGTTATACTACAAATTAACATCATGAATGTAAACATTAAAATTGAAAATAAGAATCCATTAAATAAGTAATAAAAGAATGTTGAATTTCCTTTGTTTGCCCAAAACAAATCATAAAACATAAACTCTTTACTTAAACATAGTTCATAACTATAATTTGTGTTATTAACAAAATCATCATAAACATATGGATCCATATTTGGATTTAATGTCAGATAGAACGTTAATAGTCCTATAGCATACGCTAAAAAGAAGAATAATGCTGTAACTATCGCTATAGCAAGTGATCTATAAATTCTCTCCCTTAGGCCATTACCTCGTAATGTAACCATATTATCTATAGAATCATTTCTATAAGCGAAAAATGATAAACAAACAGGTGCTGTAAGTATTAAAACCCCTACAAATACATCTTCACACCTTGAAAATGTTGTTACCGCAAATGGCTTTTTAACCACTATTCTTCCATCATAAATGTAGTTATAGAAGTTATTATATTCTTTATATACATAAGATAAACTAAAACAAACAACTACTACTATTAATGCTAGAAAGACTAACCAAGTTAATTTGTTTTTGAAAATCATCCTTAGATTTTCCTTAAGCATGAGGCACCACCTCATCACTTACAATTTCACCATTTTCCATCTTTATTACTCTATCAGCTATATCTTTTATATCACTATCAATATGGCTAGCAATAAGAATAGTCTTATTTTTTTCTTTTAATTCTAAAACTATTTTATGGAATTCCGCAATTGAATCTTTATCAAGCCCATTTGATGGTTCATCAAGGATTATTAGTTCTTGATCTTCCATAATTGCTTGTATAATTCCAAGTTTCTTCTTCATTCCAAGAGAATATTTTCTAACTAGTTTATCTTTATCATCATAAATATTTAATCTTTTCATTAAATCATATACATAATCTATATTTATATTCCCATTAATGCTTGCTAAATATTTTAGATTATCTATTCCACTATTCCAACTATTGAAATCAGGTTCTTCTATTAAAGCTCCAGAATTTTTGAAATAAGGATTTTTCCTGCTTTGAACTTGATCATTAAATATTATT
>JAILIR010000040.1 GCA_024695185.1 bacterium
ATTCCCTACTGCTGCCTCCCGTAGGAGTCTGGGCCGTGTCTCAGTCCCAATGTGGCCGTTCAACCTCTCAGTCCGGCTACGCATCGTCGCCTTGGTGGGCCGTTATCTCACCAACTAGCTAATGCGCCGCAGGTCCATCCATAAGTGATGCTTTGAGGCATCTTTAAATATAAAATCATGCGATTCTATATACTATCCAGTATTAGCTACCGTTTCCAGTAGTTATCCTCGTCTTATGGGCAGGTTACCTACGTGTTACTCACCCGTTCGCCACTCATACCCGAAAGTATGCGTCCGACTTGCATGTATTAGGCACGCCGCCAGCGTTCATCCTGAGCCAGGATCAAACTCTCCATAAATTTTATGTTTTGTTTGTTTTTATTGATTCATTTAATTCGCTTTGCGTTTTTTTCTTTTTTGCCTGTCTATGTTCAGTTTTCAAAGACCTATTTTTTCACACGTTTTTATCCGCGTGCTTTTTTATTTTAACACCTTACAAATAGTTTGTCAATATGATTTTTCCTTTTTTTATTTATTTTTTTAATAATATATTAATAGATTTTTATAGGGTGTGTATTTCTATTATACTCTTACTTGTTTTTTATTTGAAGAAAAAAATAAAGCAAGAATTAATTTTCTTGCCTTATTTCTTATTCTATCCGCAAATCATTCCTATTTTGCCATTTTTATAACCATCTGCTCCAATTACTTCTGTTCCACTAACAATTTCATTACTGCTATTTACTTCAGCTACTCCTACTTTTCCTAAATAAGAAATAGCATCACTTATCGCGTTACCAAGCGATTCGCCGTATCCAGCTAAATCATCGTTTTCTGTAGATATAGATCTTAAAATAGCATTTGCAAATGGAGTATCTACATCATTTATAAAAATGTTCTTATAAGTTAAATCTAGTGTTCCTTCACTAGTTATTTCAACACTATAATAAGAAACCAAATATACTTCTTTTGGCATTCCAATAAATCTTGAAACAAATGATGGAATAGCTTTTTCTAGATTTTTCTTAAATTCTGATATATCAACCTTATAAACAACTCTCATTTCTTTTTTATTTCCATAGAAACTAATTTCGGCAATGCTGAAATTGAAATCAGTTAATGTTCCAGCATCTCCCTGCATATAGCTTAAAGAATTATTTAAGATATAAGCAATTGTTGTATCACTATATTCATAATAATGTGTTTGATGACTATCAAGTCCTATAGAATATAGCTTTTCAAAATCATATTTATCATCTGTGATTAAATCAAATGTTGTAAATATAGGATCCATTTCTTCATTTGCCTTACTTCCATCTATTGGATTAGTAACAACATTCTTCTTATCTTTAATATCATTAAAGTCGTTAATCATTGTCTTTATTTTAATATCACCAATTCCTAAATCGTTGCAAGACTTACCATTTATAATTTGTTTATCTCCAACTTTTAGTTTATTTGGTGTCATATTAATAAGTATTATTCCAATAACAAGTAAAACAATACATGTAAAGACTAAAAAGATAACTAAACCTATTATTAATTTTATTAATCCTTTCATATTATCACTCCCAGTAAATATATTATACTCTTTTTTCAAAAAAAAGTTAGAATGAATCTAACTTCTTTTTAAATATTTAAGTTTAATAATCTAATTGCATTTTTATACATGATGTTTTCAAAATCTTCTTTAGCAATTTTCTTATATGAATTTATTACTTCAACAGATTCTTTTTGACTCATCCAAGGGCAGTCAGTAGCAAATAAAATTCTTTTACTACCAAATACATCTATAAACTTAAGTAAAGTAGCTTCGTCCATCAATGGATAATCTACTTCTTTCATCCTTAAAGTCCCTAAACTAAGCGCTAAATCAAAATATACATCATAGCCTTTGAATTCTTCAATTATCATATCCCATTTAAAGGTATAACCCATATGAGCTAGAATAAAAGTTCCCTTATATTCTAATTTAGAAAGTAAGTTTTTTATCCTTTCTGGTGTTGCTCTTATGACATCTGTAGAACCATAATCTATACCAGAATGAATAATTACCATTAAACCAATTCTAAATGCTTCATTAATGATATTAATCATTTTTGGATCATCAATAAATGTTGATTGATAATCAGGATGGAACTTTATGCCTTTAATTCCATTATCCTTAAGCCTTTGTAATTCTTCTTTATAATCAGGATAATCAGGATGCATTCCACCAAAAGAAATAAATCTATCAAGTTTATTGTTTTCTATTGCACAATCATTTATTTTTTTTACATGTTTTGGATTAGTAATAACAGGAAGTAATACTGATAAATCAATATTTGCTTCATCCATTGATTTTAATAATCCTTTAATTGTTCCATCTGTTTTAGCAATAAACCCTGCCTTAGCTTCTAAGTAAGGAATAGTTTTAACTGCTAATTCATCAGGAAAAGAATGAGTATGAAAATCAATAATCATTATTTTTCCTCTGCTAGAACTGTATCATCAGTCGGAGATTCTTCAATAACTCCTTCTGATTTTTGTTCTTCCATCTTATCGTATTGATCAGCATCTTCATAAGCAGTTGAAATTTCTTCAGCAAATTCTTTATCAATTTCATATGCTCTAAATAATTCTTCAACAAGTTCATGATCAGGTTTCTTAGTAAATGAACTAACAATTGGTACAATAGCAAAGCCAATTAACATTCCTAATACACCCATATAAATTGAATCTGAGAAATCGAACCATAAAATCTTGAAATCTTCTCCATTAATTGTTAAATGTGAAGCGATTTGTGGATGAACGCCAGCTAAACTTAAGATTAAGCCTAAAACTGAGATACCTACACCAGCAACAAAGCAAGCCCATACTGATGCCTTTGTTGTTTTCTTCCAATATAAGCCAAATAAGAATGGAGCTAAGAAAGCACCTGAAATAGCACCCCAAGAAATACCCATTAGGGAAGCTATATCTTTCTTTAAATTAGCAGGTACTCCATCGCTACTTGTAAGAATAGCTATTCCAGCACTAACAGCAATAAATACTACTACTAATACTCTAAGCCATGTCATCTTTTTCTTTTCACTACAATTTTTATTTCTATCAATTAAATCAAATGTAACTGTAGCACTTGATGTATGAACAAGTCCTGCAAGGGTAGACATACTAGCAGCAAGCACTAACACAATTACAATAGCAACTATAACAACATTTAAACTAGATACCATCTTAGTAATTACATTACCTTTATTGACACCTTCTGCCATAAATAATTGTCCAAATCCACCTAAGAAATAACATCCACCAGCAACTACTACAGCAAATATTGTTGAAATTAAAGCACCTTTTTGAATTTGTTTTCCATCATTAATAGCATAGAATTTACCAACCATTTGAGGTAATCCCCAGCATCCTAGAGATGTTAATAATACAACAAATATTAAGTGTACTGGATCAGGTCCAAAGATGGATGCAAATTGCCATCCTTTATTTGATAGTTCACCAATTGATTTAGTTAAACCACCATTTTGCATTAATACACCAACAACTACTAAACAAATACCAACTAACATAATAATACCTTGTACAAATGAGTTAATTGCAGTACTCATTAGCCCACCAACAATTACATATGCACCTGTAGCAACAGATATAATTAGAATCCATACCCAATATGGAACTGCATCAGAGAAACAGTTTGAAAATAGTGTTCCTAAGCCATTATACAAGGCTGCAGTATATGGAATTAAGAAGATAAATACAATCAATGCAGCTACAATCTTTAAGCCTTTTGATTGAAATCTCTTACCAAAGAAATCAGGCATTGTTGCACTCTTCATCTTTTGGGTTACTTGTCTAGTACGTTTACCTAAAACCTTCCAAGCAAGTAAACTACCTATAAATGCATTACCTAAACCAATCCATAGTGCTGATACACCAAATAATAAACCGAAACTACCAGCATAACCAATAAATATTACGGCTGAAAAGTAACTAGTACCATATGCAAAAGCACTTAACCATGGTCCTACTTTTCTACCACCAAGTACGAAGTCATTTGAGTTTGCAGCCTTTTTTCTACAATAAAATCCAATGTAGAATGTTACAGCAAAGAAAATGACAATGAATAAAATCTTAATAAACAAATCCATTTTAAAATTTCCTCCTATTTAGTTGTTTGTTTTTCAACTAATCTTCCACCGCAATACTTTTCACGTAATTTAGGTTTTTCAATCTTGCCCGTAGGATTACGTGGAATATCAGCAAAGATAATCTTTCTAGGTCTCTTGTATCTAGGCATACCTTCACAGAATTTATTAATTTCATCTTCTGTTAGAGTAAAGCCATCTTTAACTTCAATTACAGCTGTAGCAATCTCACCTAATCTATCATCAGGCATACCGATAACCGCTACATCACGAACTTTATCATTCTTTCTAATGAAGTTTTCTATTTCTACTGGATATAAGTTTTCACCACCAGTAATAATAACATCTTTCTTTCTATCAACTAAATAGATAAATCCATCTTCATCAAGCTTAGCCATATCACCTGTATATAGCCAACCATCTTTTAAAATTTCTTTTGTTGCTTCTTCGTTATGGTAATAACATAACATTACTCCAGGTCCTTTTACAGCAAGTTCTCCAACTTCTCCTTGCTTAACTGGATTATCATGTTCATCTACTACCTTAGTTTCCCATAAGTAACCAGCCTTACCAATAGCACCAACTTTATCTATATTTTCAATTCCTAGATGTACACAACCAGGTCCAATTGATTCTGATAAACCATAGTTAGTATCATATTCATGGTTAGGGAATACCTTCTTCCATCTAGCAATTAATGATGGTGGTACAGGTTGAGCACCTATATGCATTAATCTCCAGCTAGATAAATCATAATCAGCTAGTTTTAAATCTCCTCTATCAATAGAGTCTAATATATCTTGTACCCATGGTACTAATAACCAAACAATTGTTGCACCTTCATCACTTGCTGCATGGAAAATCCATTCAGGTTTAACTCCTCTAAGTAAAACACCCTTACTTGCCGAGATTAAACTACCAAACCAGTGCATCTTAGCACCTGTATGATAAAGTGGTGGAATACATAAGAATACATCATCTTTAGTTTGCTTATGATGATTTTGTTCTGTTCTACAAGAATTTATTAATGCTCTATGAGCATGTAGTATAGCTTTAGGGAATCCTGTAGTTCCACTAGAGAAATATATAGCTGCATAATCATCTTCTGTTAAATCGATAACAGGCTTTCTAGATGTATAATATTTTATTTGTTCTTCATAATTCTTAGCAAAAGGAACATCTTCATTACCAACAAATATCATATTCTTAACTCTTGGAACATTATCCTTGATTGCACTAACACGTTCAATGAATTCTGGCCCAAAGATTAGCATATCAACATCAGCTAATTCTAAGCAATACTTTATTTCTTCAGCTGCATATCTATAATTTAGTGGTACAGCTAGTGCACCTGTTTTTAAAACACCAAAATAAATTGGAAGCCATTCAAGACAGTTCATTAGTAAAATGGCTACTTTATCACCTTTTTTGATGCCCATGCTTAAAATCATATTAGCAATTCTATTACTTGTTCTATTAAAGTCTTCCCAAGTAATACTTCTTCTATATTGCTTAGCAGCAACAGGCTCTACAAGGCTAAATTCTTTCCATGTCTTGTATTGATCAGGCTTTTTAGTAGGGTTAATTTCAACTAATGCCTCATCATCAGGATATTGCCATGCATTCCTTTCTAAAAGTTCAGTTATAATCATAATCTCACTCCTTTATTAATATAAAAAAAACGCCTTTCAAATTGAAAGGACGTAAAATACGTGGTACCACCTTTTTTTATTATTATATAAAATAATAACCTCATTATCTCTATAACGGGAGAACCCGGAGAAGCCTACTTAGTTTCAACCTTCTGCTCCAAAAATGTATTCAAAATTATCCTCTAATTGCTTTACACCAACCAGCAACTCTCTAAATAGATAAAATAATTTTTACTTCTTTTTTATCATCGCATTTACAAAATCAATATTATCATTTTAGATAATAATTGTCAATAAAAAAACCATTAAATATAAAATCTAATGGTTAGTTTATTATC
>JAILIR010000060.1 GCA_024695185.1 bacterium
AATGACAAGGATAATGCTTGGTTAGGCTTCTTTGGTATAAAAGAAGATTATAGGGATAAAGGTTATGGTAAAAAGAGTTTAAAGCTTACGGAAGAATATGCGAAAAGTGCTGGCTTCAAGTATATGAGACTCTTTACTGACAAATTGGATAATGAAAAAGCTATTTCCTTCTATGAAGCCAATGGATATTCATTTGAAGATTATGATTGCGATAAAGAAGAATTAAAGGATGAATTTAATGTTGTAATCGGATCTAAATCTCTATGTGATGAAGAAGTGCCTTTATGGGATAATAAATTCATCAATTTAACAAAACAAACCTATAAACAACAATACACTGAAGAAATAATAGAAATGGATGATGTTACAACAACAGAAACCATAGATGAAAATATTTATTATGAAGAAGAAAAGATAGCTCATAAAGATAGAAAAAGAATAAAATTAATGAATATGATGCTTGGTAATACGGATATCAAATATAGAGGTATATTATCTTATAGATATATAAGAATAATTGCTTGGATATCTTTAGCACTAGCACAGTATTGTTTAGTACTTGCAATGGGTTTAGGCTTCTTTAGTAAATCTCTAGCATATCCAGGTTGGATATATAATATGTTCGTTGCTATTGGACATTTATCTATTCCATTCTTCTTACTAGCGAGCTTCTCGATAATACTTTCAAGGAATAGAACGTATAAGTCTTTAGTATTATTCTATGGTTTAGCTTATTTGGGTGTAGCACTAGGATTAATATTTATATATGATAGATATATTGGTAAAGTAATATATGAAATTTCACAAAGCTCTGAAAGTGCTAAAAATGTCGTATTATCGCTATTTAACAGGAAAACAGATTTTAATGTTTTTGGTGATTTGTTTATATTAACTTTATTTAATTTCTTCTTAAATTATGAATTAAAGAAGGGTACATCAGTAAAGAAAGTTGTTGGATTTAGATGCTTATCTATGGTACCTCTAACTTTTGCTTTAGCTTCATATGTATTAACTGTATGTGCTAAATTTGAAATGATTGAATTACCATTTGAGGTGTATCCATTCTTAACAACTAAATCTCCTTTAATCTATTTAGTATTCATTTGTATGTCTTTATGGATTAAAAATAGAGAAAGGATATATGTTAAACTTGGAGCTACGCAAAAAGAATATAGTGCATTCTTAAGAACAAACAAGAATTCTTTAGCTTTTTCAATACATGTATGCTTATTATTTGCCGTTGTAGTAGTAATTGATTTAGTATTTGTTGGACTTGTTCCAGACTATGAAAAATTTAATTTTGGTCAATGTATAAGCTTAATACTAGCAATACCATTTATAATGTTATTCTCATACAATAAGAGTCATAAGGATAAGAATATAGATTTATTGATTACATTTGTTGGAGTTATGTTACTAGTATTTGCTTATGTAGAAGCAATATTTGAAATAATAATTGCTGTTCTTCACCAATAGTTTTATGGTATAATAGATGTAGATGGAGGTATATATTATGGAAAAATATATTTGTGATTTATGTGGATATGAATATGATCCAGAAGTAGGAGATCCTGATAACGGAATAGCTCCTGGAACTAAATTTGAAGACTTGCCTAGTGATTGGGTATGCCCATTATGTGGCGCAGATAAGGATAGTTTTTCAAAAGAATAATATTTTAAAAAATGGCTTTTATAAGCCGTTTTTTACTGAGTCAATATGAAAGTAAAAGATTTAGTTTTAATAGCAATTTTTACTTCTATAATCTGCGCCATGTCTTTAATATCCATTCCAACAACAGTTCCCTTTACACTACAAACTATGGCTGTATTCTTATGCATGTTTATGCTTAAGCCAATCGATTCATTAATAGCTATATTACTTTATATTTTAATTGGAATTATAGGCATTCCAGTATTTGCGAATTTCAAATCAGGAGTAGGTGTTTTAGCAGGACCTACTGGCGGTTATATAATTGGTTTTATTCTTATGGCTTTAGTTCCACTGCTTATCAAAAACAAAATAGCAAGTGGTATAGTTGGTTTAATAATATGTTATTTATTTGGTTCTATTTGGTTTTTAATGTTTAATCAATCGAATATAACAAGCTTATGGAAGGTATTAACTATTTGTGTATTCCCTTTTATTATTCCAGATGGTATAAAATTAGGTTTAGCATACATTTTAGCAAATAGATTATTATTCCTAACAAAAGATGATACAAATAATAAAAATATTGAAAATAAAAGTGTTGAAAAAGAAGAAATAGAGGAGAAATAATCTATTTCTTTTTTATTGACAATAAAAATGTATATGTTATAATATAAGAGCAGCCAAAATAAATGGAGGTTTAGCTCAGTTGGGAGAGCATCTGCCTTACAAGCAGAGGGTCAGCGGTTCGAGCCCGTTAACCTCCACCATTTGGAGCGGTAGCGAAGAGGCTAAACGCGTCAGACTGTAAATCTGATCCCTACGGGTTCGG
>JAILIR010000079.1 GCA_024695185.1 bacterium
TATAATAATTATACAATAATTAATAATTATTATGTATATAAAAAATAAATAATATGGTAAAATATTTAACTGGAGGTGTCAAAATATGGAGTTATTTTATAAGACAAAATATAAACTTAGGCCTTCCGATTTTAGACCTAATGATACTTTATCAATACCTACAGTATTAGATATATTACAAGACTTGGCTGGAGATCATGCCACACAGCTAGGTTTAGGTTTTGATGATTTTATTAAAAAGGATTTAATATGGATGATTGTTTCAAATAAAATTGAAATAGTTAAAGATATTCCTATGTATTCAATAGTAGATGCATGTACTTGGCCTAGAAAAAAGGGTAAAATAGACTTTTTTAGGGATTATAGAATAGATTATAATAACGAAATTTGCGTTAAAGCAACTAGCCGTTGGATTATCGCAAATTGTAAGACTCGTCATATCTATATTCCTCGTGATATTGATTTTTATGGTGAATACCATGAAGAAGAGAATAATTTAGAAATAGAAAAGCTAGAAGACTTTGACATTACGGGTCTAGAGGCCCATACATTTATTCCTAAATTTATGGACCTAGACCATAATGGTCATGTGAATAACATAAAATATGCCATATATATTGAAAATATATTAGAGCTAGATAAACAAATTAAAACTTTTTCCATAACTTATGTTAAGGAAGCTAAGTTAGGAGAAATTATCAATATATTTGTAAAAAAGAAAGAATATGGTTATGATATAAAGGGTATGGTTAATAATGAAACGTGCTTTTTAGCTAAGATAGAGGTGTAATTATGAAGTATGTAGTATTTTTATTAGATGGAATGGCTGATTATGAAATTAAAGAATTAAATAATAGGACTCCACTAGAAGTCGCTTATAAAAAAAACATAGCTAGTATGTCTAAAACTAGCTATGTTGGTTTAATAAAATCAGTAGAAGATGGTATGAAACCAGGTAGTGATGTAGCAAACCTTTCTATTTTAGGTTATGATCCTAAAAAATGTTATACAGGAAGAAGCCCACTTGAAGCTGGGTCTATTGGTATAGATATGAAAGATACTGATGTAAGCTTAAGATGTAATTTAGTTACTGTTAGTGAAGAAGCTAATTATGATGATAAAACAATAATTGATTATTGTGCTGGTGATATTTCAACAAGTGATGCGAAGATTCTAATAGATTATTTAAAACAATATATGGATAATGATGAATTCACTTTATATAGTGGTGTAAGCTATAGACATTGTTTAATATGGAATAATGGTACACTTAATATTGGTAGAATTACTCCACCTCATGATATTACAGGTAAGCCTGTAAGAAATTATACTCCAGAAAATAAGAAGCTATATGATTATATGAAAAAATCATTTGAATTATTAAATAATCACCCACTTAATATTGAACGTGCTAAGAAAGGCTTAAATAAAGCCAATTCATGCTGGTTCTGGGGCGAAGGTAAAAGAGCTAAATTAGATGATTTTAATAAAAAATATAATATAAAAGCTACTATGATTAGTGCTGTAGATTTACTTAAAGGTATTGGTAAGTTCTCTAATATGAATGTAGTTAATGTAGATGGTGCTACAGGTTATATTGATACTAACTTTAAGGGTAAAGCAGAAGCTGCTATTAATGCCTTTAAAAATGGTAGTGATTTTGTTTATATTCATATGGAAGCTCCAGATGAATGTGGACATAGAGGTGAAATGAGTAATAAGATTAAATCAATAGAAATGATTGATGAATTAGTAATAGGACCTGTTGTAGATTATTTAAAGAGTACTAAAGAAGACTTTAAAGTATTAGTTACTCCAGATCATGCTACACCTCTAGCTGTTAGAACTCATACAAATGATTTAATTCCATTTATGATTTATGATTCAAAAAAGATTTATAATGGAGTTGATAACTTAAGTGAAAGAGAAGCTAAAACAACTGGTATAGTTATTGATCCTGGTTATAATTTAATGGACAAATTCATTAAAGAATAAAATGTTACCTTGCTACGCAAAGTAGCATTTTTTTTGTAAATGTGTTATTTTATAGGTAAGGAGGTGTAATTATGAATGAAGTTGAAAAATTTAATCAATATTTAGAAAATGAATTTAATTTATTAATTAGAAGAGAATTCAATGTTGTTATTAACGATTTAAAGCAATTAGAAGAAGAAAACATTAATGATATTAATGATTCTATTAAAAACAATAAAACCTTATTTACTAATTACACTGAATTAGTATTATACACAGATGATAATGATAGTAAAATAGGGGACTATTTGAAGTATGATTATGTTACTTTATATGGTATATTAGGTGAAGCATACTTCCAAAGAGGAATGTATGATGAATCTCTAAAAGCGCTTGATAGAGCCATTAAAATGTCTCCAACAAACATTTTATTAATTCAAAGAAAGATGTTTGCATTAAAGAATTTAGATTTATTTGATGAACTTGAAAAAATGATATTTAAGACTTTTAAATTCTGTTATACAAAGGATGCTTTAATTAACCAATATACATTCCTAGCTAATGTATTTGAAAAGAAAAAAATGTATAAAGAAGCTTCATACATTCTTTACTTAATGAGTGTATCATTTGGTGAATATGAAAAATTCTTACCTGATTTAAATAAGCTAGAAACTCTAGCTAATAAAAGGTTAGAATGCCCTGAATATAATGAATTAATGAATTTTGTTAAAGAATATAATATTATGACACCTTATGATTTATCTACATATTATTTAAGCTTCTATGAGGAGCTTATGAAAAATGAAGATAAATCAGGAGCACTTGATTTTTTAAAGTGTAGTAATAGTGTATGTTATGATAAGAAAAATATCAAACTTATTAAAAAATTAACAAAAACAATAGAGAAAGAGAAAAAGAAAGCGGCTTAGAGGCGTTCCGCTTTCTTTTTATTATAGACATAATTTATATAATATAGTAAAATATAAGTAAATAAATTCGTTATTATTTTTTTGGTAGGGGGTATATTTGTGTTAAAGTTATCGGATGTTGTTAATGCATTCATGAAGTTAGAGGAGAATGTAGAAGTTTATTTAAATAAAAGAAATGGTACATTTATCACTATTAGTAGTAAATCAGATAGTGATTTTTATGCTGATAGAACAAAGAATTTCTATACAGAAATAGCAAATAATAATGATGATTATATTTTATTACCTAATTGTAAAACAATAGGTGCTGAAAAAATAATGATCAAGTTTGTTGATACTATTGATAGTACTGAAATTAAAGAAGAATTCTTAAATGAAATAGAATGTAGTTCATGTTCTAAATTTATGGATATGATTTATAGATTTGGTTTAATTGAATTTTGGAATGAATTTAAGCGTCAAGAAATGCTTGAAATAGCAAAACAAACAGTTAATGTTTATGGTATAGAATGTATTGATGATATTGATGGACCTGATATGGACTTTAAAATAGAAGTAACAAGAACAATAAAAAAAGTTTTTGTTGTTAAAGCTAAATCTGTTATAGATGCTTTAGATAAATTAAAGGGTATGTTATATGAAACAAGCTTAAATGATTATGAGGTTGTCTCAGAAGAAAAAGTAATAAAATAATATCTTTTCATAAATTATATGGTATAATAATTTGGAAGGTGATTATTCTGTATTTAGCATTACATTTACTATTTTATATATCAGAAATTATATTAGGTATTCCTTGTGGAGTAATTCTATATAAAAATAAAAACACAAACGATGAAGCAAAAATAGCCAGAAATAATATGATAAGTAATATATTCTTCTTTATTATTTGTGGTGTAGCTAT
>JAILIR010000124.1 GCA_024695185.1 bacterium
AAAGAAAATAATTAATACATACCTTGATAAATATGGTATTTATTTAAAAGAATATTTGCCACATAATGTAATAGATAAATATAATATACCTACTCTTTATTATATGTATAGATATATCCATAATCCTAAAAGTGTTAAAGAATATGAACTAGCTTATAAAAGGCTAAAATATGAAGAATTTTTCGACTTTGAGTTAAAGCTACAATATTCTCGCAAAGAAAACAAAAAGTCCTTTAAACGGGCAAAAAAGTGGGATGTAAATGTAATTAGAGATTTCATTAAAACTATTCCTTTTGAACTAACAGATAGTCAAAAAGAAGTAGTTAATGAAATATATAAAGATTTAAAAAGTAATTATCCATCTAATAGATTAATTGAAGGAGATGTAGGTAGTGGAAAAACTATTGTTGCGGCTTTGGCTATTTATGCTGTAGCTCTAGATAATTATGAAGTATGCTTTATGGCACCAACTGAAATACTTGCATACCAACACTATCAAACTCTATCAAATATATTTAAAGATACACCACTAAAAATAGAGATACTTACAAGCTCTATTAAAGGTAAAAAAAGAGAAGAATTATTAAATAAAATTAAGAGTCATGAAGTAGATGTAATCATAGGTACTCATGCCTTATTCACAGAAGATATTATCTATGATAATTTAGGTTTAGTTATCACAGATGAACAACATCGTTTTGGTGTTAAACAACGTCAAGCCTTAAGAGAAAAAGGATTTAATCCTGATGTATTATATTTAACCGCAACCCCAATTCCTAGAACACTTGCGATAAGTGTCTTTGGTGATATGGATTTAAGTGTTATTAAAACAATGCCAAAGGGTAGAAAAGAAATAAAAACAAAAGTTGTATTAGAATCTAATTTAGATGCTTGTCTTAACTTCATCAAGGATGAACTTGATAAAGGTAATCAAGCATATGTTATCTCACCTTTAATTGAAGAAAGTAAAAAGCTAGATTTGCACGATGTTTTTGAAACTAGTAGTATGCTTGAAAATAAATTTAGTAATTATTCAATTAAGGTATTACATGGTAAAATGAAGCAAGCTGAAAAAGATGAAATAATGACTAGCTTCAAAAATAAGGAATTTCAAATATTAGTTTCAACAACCGTTATAGAAGTAGGTATAGATAATCCTAATGCGACTATTATGCTAATATTTAATGCGGAACGCTTTGGCTTATCACAACTTCACCAACTACGTGGTCGTGTAGGCCGTGGTGATAAAGAATCATACTGCTTTTTAGTTACTAATAATAGTGATGTTGAACGCTTAAAAATAATTGAAAATACGCTTGATGGATTTAAATTATCAGAGGCAGATTTGCGCCTTAGAGGTCCAGGCGATTTCTTTGGAGAACGTCAAAGTGGTCTACCTAACTTTAAATATGGTAATTTAATAAATGATTATTACATTTTAGAAGATGCAAAAGAAGATGCTTATAACATCATTTTTAATGATGATATAAGTAACTATCCTATTTTATATGATAAAGTATTAAAAGAAATTAATAGTATAAAAGATTAAATTATGATAAAATAATTTATGTATACTTTTTTATAGGAGGAACATTATATGATAAGAGTAGCACTTGATGCAATGGGTGGAGATTTTGCTCCAAAGGTTAATGTCTTAGGAGCAATGGAGGCTATAAAAAAATTTGATGACATTGAAATTACTTTATTTGGTGATGAAAATAAAATTAAAGAATTTTTAACTGATTCAACTAGAATAAAAATAGTTCATACAGATAAATATTTTGATATGGGTGAACATGATGCGGTTAAAGCTATAAGAAGTAAAGAACCATATTCTATGGTTTTAGCAATGGAAGCTTGTAAAAACGGAGAATGTGATTGCTTTGTTTCAGCTGGCCCTACACAAGTAGTAGTTGTTGCGGGACATATGATTTTAAAGAAAATTAAAGGAATGCATAGAATAGCTTTAGCACCATTTATCCCTACAGCTAATGGTAATAAAATATTACTTGATAGTGGCGCAAATGTTGAACTAAAGCCTGAACATATAGATCAACTTGCTTATTATGCATCTATTATGGCTAAGATCACTTTAGGAATAGATAATCCTAAAGTAGGTTTAATCAACATAGGTACTGAAGATGGTAAGGGTAGAGAAGTTGATAAGGAAAGCTATCAATTATTATCTAATGATAAAAGAATTAATTTTATTGGAAATGTTGAACCAAAAGAAATGTTTTTTGTAGATTGTGATATTTTTATTAATGATGGTTTTGCTTGTAACATTCTACTTAAGACTATTGAAGGTACAGCAAAATACATGGGTGCTTGTTTAAAAAGAGAAATCAAATCATCCTTTAAATCTAAAATTGGTGCTTTATTTATGAAAAAGAGCTTAAAGAGATTTAAGAAGGTATTTGATGCATCTGAAGCTGGTGGTGCAATGATTTGTGGTTTAACTAGCCCAGCTATCAAAGCACATGGAAATAGTGATGAAAAAGCTATTTTTAATGCGATTAGACAAGCTAAAACACTAGTTAGTGGAAATGTAGTGGAAAAAATTAGTAAAGATTTAGGTGATTCTAGTGAAGAATAATTTAGAAGAAATACTAGGCATTAAATTTAATGATAAAAATCTTTTAAAGGAAGCTTTAACACATTCATCATATGGAAATGAACATAATACTCCTTATAATGAACGTTTAGAGTTTTTAGGAGATGCTGTTATTGAACTTTTAATGAGCCAGTATTTATATTTAAATAGTGAAATTTCAGAAGGAAGAATGACAAAGAAAAGAGCACAATCTGTATGTGAAGAGGCTCTTGTAAAATATGCAAATAAGATTAATCTTAGTGATTATATCCTACTTGGTCATGGTGAAGAACTATCAAATGGTAGAAAGCGTCCAGCCATTATCGCCGATGCCTTTGAAGCTTTATTTGGGGCAGTTTATCTTGATCAAGGATATTTTGTTGCATATGATTTATTTTTAAAATTAGTCATTCCATATTTAGATTTATTAGAAGATATTAAAGATTATAAATCTACCTTACAAGAATATGTTCAATCATTTAAAAATACTCTTACTTATGAACAAATAGAAGAAAGTGGTCCAGCTCATGATAAAACTTATAAATATAAGGTTATGATGGATGGTATCATTTTAGGTATAGGTGTAGGTAAAACAAAAAAAGAGGCTGAACAAAATGCGGCTAAGGAAGCTCTTGAAAAAAAGGTAGACATTAAGGAGTAGTTATGAAATTAGAAGAAAAAACAATAAAAGCTAACTACATATATAATGGTAAAGTAATAAATGTTAGATGTGATGATGTATTACTACCTAATGGAAAAGAAGCCAAAAGAGAAATAGTGGAACATAGAGGTGGAGTAGGTATTATTCCTATTGATGGAGATTCTATTTATATGGTTAATCAATATCGTTATGCCTTTAAGATGGAACTAGTTGAAATACCTGCAGGTAAAAGAGAATTCGATGAAAAGCCTATAGAAACAGCTAAAAGAGAATTATATGAAGAAATAGGTGCTACAGCTAAAGAATTCATCTATTTGGGCGAATTTTTGCCTACTGTTGGCTATTGCGAAGAAATAATATATTTGTTTATCGCAAAAGGCTTAAAGTTTTCTAATAGATTACATCTAGATCCTGATGAATTTTTGAATGTTAAAAAATATAGCTATAAAGAAGCCTTAGAAATGGTTAAGAATAATGAGATTAAAGACGCAAAGACTGTTATTGCGATTTTAAAGTGTGGTGATTATTTTGATAGATGAGCTAATTAAATACCAAGTACTAGATTTAAATAAGCTAATACTTAGAATTTATCCTAAATTAGATTTGAAACCTAATGAGGCTGTAATGTTATTACACTTATTATCTTTCTATCAACAAAATAATCAAAAGGTATTCCCATTATCATATAATTCCTTAAAAAATAAGACTGGAATGAACACAAAAGAAAATGGCTTATTAATCCAAGCCTTAATTGAAAAAAGATTTATTGATTTAAAACTTGAAAACATAAAAGAAAAAGAACAAGAATGTATTGATATATCTAATACACTTATGAAAATTGAAGAATTTTTATCTAAGGAAAAAATAGAAGATAATAATAAACAAATAAGACAAAACTATAGTGATATTTGTACTTTGTTTGAAATTAATTTAGGCAGATCATTATCTCCTGTTGAACTAAATTTACTTAATGAAAATGCAAAATTTTATAAAAAAGGCGATTTTGAGCGTGCCATTTTTGAAATTTCAAAGAAAAATGATATATCAATTAATCTATGTATTGAGTATTTGAAAAATGAAAAAAAGATCATGAAGGAAGTTGATAAGGAACATGAGAAAGCCATCCTTGATTTCTTTGAATCAATTAATAAAAAGTCTTGATTTAATGTTTCCAAATGCTAAATGTGAGCTTAATTATAATAACTTATTTGAACTTATAATTGCGGTTAGTCTATCTAGCCAAACACTAGATAAAAGGGTTAATGAAGTAACTAAAATTTTATTTAGTAAATACCCTACTTATAAAGAGTTAAGTAAGGCTGATATAGTAGATATAGAAACTATATTAAAGCCTCTTGGAATGCATAAAATCAAAAGCAAAAACATAATTGAATTATCCAAAAAACTGGATAGTTTAGGCGTTATCCCTAATACACTTGATGGATTAATGAGTTTACCTGGAGTAGGTAGAAAATGTGCAAATGTAATACTTTCTGAATATTTTAAAATACCTAGAATTGCGGTTGATACACATGTATATAGATGTAGTATGAGACTTAATCTAGCAACTGGTAGCATACTAGATGTGGAGAGGCAATTAATGGATTTATTTGAAGAAAAATATTGGTATTATATGCACATACATTTAGTGTTATTAGGTAGATATATTTGTAAAGCTAAAAATCCTTTATGTGATAAATGTTTAATAAAAGATTGTCCTAGTAGATAATCTTTTTTTTACACTCTTTTTTTCTTTAAAAATAAATAAAAAACACAAATATTTTTTTTCAAATTCTGGAGTCTTTATTTTCATATAGAAAAGTATAAAATAAATCTATGACAGGAGGAACATATGAAAACAAGTGATATTTATGGCAAAATTATTGAGGAGCATGAGAACAAATGTGCTAACCCACATATAGGGGTTATTATTAAAAAAAGAAGAAAAGATTTGCATATGACTTTAGAAGATGTCACAAAGGGGATTTGTTGTGTAAGTTATTTATCTAAGCTTGAACATGGAACAATTGCTCCTAAAGAATATGTAATGAAAGAAGTTTTAGAAAGACTTGATATGAGTCCTAATAACTTAAGAAGCAAAAACGAGTATCAAGCAATTATTATTGATTGCTTATATGGCTTATATTATGAAGAACATCAAATAATTAAAAAGTATTTTGACAATATTGCATCAGTTGAAAGAATACATTATACCGATATTATAAAAGCAATCTATTATTATACAACTGATAATATTGAAATAGCAGAGGATAATCTAAAATCAGCATTAGCTGTAAAAAGTGATCTAGATGACCTAGAATTAAATGCATGTGTCATTATTTCTGCTTTATTACATGAAAAAGAAGAGAAATACGGGGAAGCTTTAGAAATAATTAAAAAGATAGATAATAGATATATTACTATTGCTGATATTGATAAATTAAGATTATCTATTAAATGTAGACTTAATATGATTGTAGGTAACTATGTTGTATTAGCTAATGATTTAAAAAAGTACCAACAATTATGTTATGAAACAATTGATTTTAAGGGTATGATTATCATAAAAGAACAATTCGGTATAGCTTTAGCCTATAGTGGCGATGAAAAAGCTGCTTTAAGATTATATGATTCTATAAAGGATTCTATAGGCCAAAAAGGAGCTAATATTGTTTTAAAAGAAATTTATAGAGCTCTAAAAAGGCCAAAGGAATTACTTAGAAAATGTACAACTAATAATTATGATAAATTATGGGCCTATAATCTATTAAAGGATGAGAAGCAATGTAATGAATTATTAAAGAAAATTGATCTAGAGGAAATA
>JAILIR010000183.1 GCA_024695185.1 bacterium
TAAACGTTGGCTTTAATATCTTAATTAATTATGTTGAACCAATTGATTTATCAAAGTTTGATATGGTTAATTACTATAATGAAGTATTAGATGATTTAACTAATGAAAAAAGAAGACTCCTTGTTATGAAGGGACTAGAAGTAAGTTTTGATGGAAATGAATATACAATTTATGCACCTGATACAGTGGTAAATTTTAATTTATATGCTAGAGAAGTAGAAAAGAGATTTAGTATACTAGGTATACCTGTTACTATTAAGATTGAACAGTTTAAAATTGAAGAAAAGGTAGAAAATACTGTTGAAGTAGTTGATGAAGATGACTATGGTGTAAAAACTGTAAAAGTTGAAATGCCAGAAAAGCCAAAAAAAGAGGAAAGAAAGAGCTTTTATGGAGCTCCAAGACAAGCTAAAATTACATCACAAGTACTTGAACCAATTAAAAATATTCCATGCGATCAGCTTGGTTTAAGTGATTATGAAAATACCAAAGGACCTCTAAGCTTTAGAGTTAGAGGTGAAGTAATCACCAAAGATATTAAGCAAGTAGAATCTAAGAAATTTAAAAATGGTAATATGAATATTTTAAATATTGTTATTACTGACTATACAGATTCTATTAATGTTACTAAATATGTATTTAAACCAGAAGAACTTGCTGAAGTTGAAAAAATAAAAATATCTAATTGGGTAGAAGTATGTGGATCTGCTGAATACAGTGCTTTTAGTAGGGATGTTATTTTAAAGGCTAATAGTATTGAAATAATAGAAGCACCTAAAAAGAATATAAGAATGGATAATTATGAAGAAAAAAGATGTGAGCTTCATGTCCATTCAAAGATGTCTACAATGGATGCTATTACTGATATTGCTGATTACTTTAAGCGTGCAGCCTTATGGGGACATAAAGCACTAGCTATCACAGATCATGATGGTGTATATGGTTTTCCACAAATAATGCATGCTGTAAAGGATAATAATTTAGATATTAAGCCAATTTATGGTGTTGAATTATCTAAGGTGGATGTTAAAAACAATAAGATTGCTTTTAATAATATGGATATTGATTTAGATGATGCAACTTATACTGTACTTGACGTTGAAACAACTGGTTTATCTAATCAATTTGATGAAATTATTGAAATTGCTGCATACAAATTACATAATGGTAAGTTTGTTACAGCATTCGAGGAATTAATTAAAACAGAAAGGCCACTTCCTCAAAAGATTAGTTCTTTAACTAATATCACTGATGCTATGTTAAAGGAAAAGGGTAAAGATAGAAGTGTCGTTTTAAGAGAGTTCTATAACTTTATTAAAGGTACTATTCTAGTAGCTCATAATGCTAAATTTGATATTGGTATGATTTATGAATCATTCAAAAGAAATGGTATTGAATTTGATGAGTTCCCTGTAATAGATACATTACCACTTTTAAAAGCACTTCACTTTGATGATTTAAAGGGCTTTGGTTTGGATAGAATGGTTAAGTTCTATAAGGTTAGATTAACTGAACACCATAGAGCAACAGATGATGCTTATGCTACTATGGAATGCTTTAGTAGTATGCTTGATGAGGTTAGAAATAAAGGTATTACTAATTATAGTAATCTAAATAATCTAGTAACTGAAGATTCTTGGAAATGGCTATATGGCGACCATATTACTATACTAGCTAAAAACCAAGATGGTTATAAAAACTTATTTAAAATACTTAGTGATGCCTTAACTAATCATATGTATAAAAAGGCTAGAGCTTTAAAAGAAGTTATTGAAAAGTATAGAGATGGTATTTTAATAGGTAGTGCATGTATTAATGGTGAAATATTTGAAACTGCCTTAAATAGAACTTATGAAGAACTACTTGAATTAGTAGATTTCTATGATTATTTAGAGGTTCAACCTATAAGTGTATTTGCTCATTTAAAAATAGGAACATATGTTGATCCTGATTATATGATGCAAGAAGCTATTAAAAAGATTATAAAAGCTGCTAAAGAAAAGAATAAGATAGTAGTTGCTACAGGTGATGTTCACTATCTAGATCCTGAAGATCAAAAGTATAGAGATATTTATCTTAGAACCAAAAGTGTTGGTGGAGGAATGCATCCACTAGAAAAATATCCTGGAGTAACTCTACAACATTTTAGAACTACTGATGAAATGATGGAAGATTTTTCTTTCTTAGATCTTGATACAGCTAGAGAAATAGTAATTGAAAATACTAATTTAATAGCCGATATGATTGAACCAATCCAAGTATTCCCTAAAGGATTATTTGACCCTGCAGATGATGAATTTAAAGATTCTTTAGGTGTAGAATCTATTGAAAAAGAACTACAAAGAATTGTTAATGAAAATGTTCATAAATTATATGGTGATGAGCTTCCTTTAATCGTTAAAGAAAGGCTAGACAAAGAGCTTAACAGTATCATCACTAATAAGTTCTGCAGTGTTTATTACATGAGCCATATTCTAGTTAAAAAGTCTCTAGAAGATGGATATCTAGTAGGTAGCCGTGGATCTGTTGGATCTAGCTTTGTAGCTACTATGATGAATATAACAGAAGTAAATCCACTAAGTCCACACTATAGATGCCCTAGATGTAAATTCTCATCATTTAAGATGAATGATGAAGAAAAAGAAAAATATGGTATTAGACCTATTGAAATTGATTTACAAGAAAAGTTAAAGAATGTAGACTCTGGTTTTGACTTACCAGATGCTATATGTCCTATATGTGGTACACCTTTAAAGAAGGATGGCCATGATATACCATTTGAAACCTTCCTAGGATTTAAAGGAGATAAGGTTCCTGATATCGACTTAAACTTCTCAGGTGAATATCAAGCTAATGCTCATGAATTCATTAGAAGTGTTATGGGCTATGATAATGCCTTTAGAGCAGGTACATTGTCAACTGTTGCTGAAAAAACAGCTTATGGTTATGTACTTGGTTATTGTGAAGATAACCATATAAATATGCGTAAGGCTGAAAAAGAAAGAGTAGCTAAAATTATTGAAGGTGTTAAGCGTACAACAGGTCAACATCCAGGTGGTATTGTTGTAGTTCCTAAGAGAATAGAAATATATAATATTACACCAATTCAATATCCATCTGATGATACGACAAATGCCTTTAGGACGACACATTTTGAATATCATACATTTGAAAGTAACCTGCTAAAACTAGATATACTAGGACACGATGATCCTACTATTATTAGATTCTTTATGAACTATGTAAATGAACATCCTAGTGAGTTCCCATTTAATAGACCACAGGATATTCCAGTAGATGATAAAGAAGTATTAAAGATATTTAGTGGTACTGATTGCTTAGGTGTAACAAAAGAAGAAATACTTAGTGAAGTAGGAAGTTTAGCAATACCTGAATTCGGTACAGGATTTGTAGGTCAAATGCTTGTTGATACTAAACCAAAAACATTTGCCGAACTTGTTAAAATATCTGGTCTATCACATGGTACCGATGTATGGTTAAATAATGCAAAAGACTTAGTTACAGGTGCTAAGGTAGATTTTGGCAAGATTCCATTTAGTAAAATCATAGGATGTCGTGATGATATCATGGTTGACTTAATGTATATGGGACTTGAACCATCAATGGCCTTTAAGATAATGGAATTTGTTAGAAAAGGAAAACCTAAAAAAGAAAAAGATGCATGGAGTGGTCATGTTGAATATATGAGACAACAAGCAGTACCTGAATGGTATATTTGGTCTTGTGGTCAAATCAAGTACATGTTCCCTAAAGCCCATGCCACAGCTTATGTATTAATGGCCTTAAGAATTGCTTGGTTTAAGGTACATAAACCATTATTATTCTATTCAGGTTTCTTCTCTAAGCGTGTTGATGCTTTTGAAATTAAAACAATGTGCAGTGATGCTAATACCATTAGAAATAGAGTACTAGACTTAAAAGAAGGTAAGCTAGAAGAGGAAGAAAACCTATCTGATAATAAGGTTGGAGATATTTTAGATACTCTTAAGGTAGTACTAGAAATGGTATCAAGAGGAATGCACTTTAAGATGGTAGATATTAATGAATCTCTAGCAACTGAGTTTAAGATTATACCTGAAGAAAATGCCTTACTTTGCCCATTTGTCGCAATTGATGGTTTAGGTAGTGCCGTTGCGCAAGATATCGTTAATGAAAGAAATAAAGCACCATTTAAATCTATAAATGATGTCTTAAATAGAACTAGAATTAATCAAACAATTGCTGATGTTATGCAAAAATATGGATGCTTTGGTGGCATGCCAAGTGATGCCGAAGAAGAGACATTTGATTTATTCTCTGTTTAATTAGGGATGGATGTAAAATATACATCCGCCCTTTTTTTATTGAAAAAAAGGACCTAGTATAGTATAATCGATAGAGAGAGGTGATTGTTTATGCAATTAAGAAATCCATTATTCAAGAATATGGATAATACTTATGATTATGAAAAAACTGATTGCGCTACACTACATGGTATTTTCGGTAAGACATTATTTTTAGTTGGAGTTACTATTTTAGCTGCAGTACTTGCAATGGTATTTATGTACAATTTAACAGAAGATAACATTGTGACATTTATTGGATTATTATTTGGTTCAATTATTGTTGCATTAATTGCTGGTTTAATAGCATCGTTCTCTGTTACATTGTGCCCTGTATTCTCTGTTATTTATGCATTAGCAGAAGGATTTATGCTAGGAGTAATTTCATTATTATGTGAATTATATTATCCTGGTGTAGCTATTTGTGCTGTTATCGCAACATTCGTTGTTACTCTAGTAATGGGTGTGTTGTATTTTACAGGCATTGTAAAAGTTGGAAAGAAGCTTAAAGCATTTGTTCTTACAGCATTAATTGCTTTAGTATTAGCTGGTGGAATATCTGCTATACTTGCTGCTTGTGGATTTAAGGGAATGGACGAAGCATTATATGGTTCTGGTCCAATTGCTTGGTTAGTATGTATTTTCGGTGTATTAATCGCTACATTACTATTATTAATCGACTTTGATTATGCTGCTAATTTAGCTGAAGGTGGAGCTCCAAAGAAATATGAATGGAAAGCTTCATTCGCTTTAACAACTAGTATAATTTATCTATATTTAAGATTATTAGATTTATTCTGTAGAATAGCTGCAGCATCTAAAAAATAATTAGATAATGATTTTAAAAATACTCCTTCGTGGAGTATTTTTTTTGCAAAATTGTTTAATTATTTAAACAATTATGATATAATTATCTTGTTTTATGCAGTATGTAGGAAGGAGAGAGCATTAATAATTGCTTAATATTTCATATGTTTAAATTAAGATTTTTAAAAAGCACCAGAAAAACAATTATATATTTAGCTATTATTATGGCAATATTCTTAATCTTCTTTGCCGCATATATGGCAATAGATTCAGATGCCTATTACACATGCTGTTCAGATGACTTATTACAGTATTTTAAAATAGGAGAAGACTTTGCTGTAAAGCTTAGGACGGGTAAGCTATCGTTTTATAGTTTCAATAACTATTTAGGATCTTCCTTCTTTGCGGATACTTACTATATTCCTTTAGATATATTTACGATAATAACTTTCTTATTATCATTCTTTATGAATTTTGAAATCGCATTTGGTCTAACAGAAATGATTAAATTATTCTGTGGTACAT
>JAILIR010000190.1 GCA_024695185.1 bacterium
TACTGCACAATTAGTAAAAGAATTAAGAGAAAAAACTGGTGCTGGTATGCTTGATTGTAAAAAAGCATTAGAAGCAACAGATGGAAATATTGAAAATGCAATTACTTGGTTAAGAGAAAAAGGTATTGCTAAAGCTGCTAAAAAAGAAGCAAGAGTTGCTGCTGAAGGTTTATGTAATGTAGCAATTAATGGTAATAAGGCAGTTATTTATGAAGTTAACTCAGAAACAGACTTCGTAAGTAAGAATACACAATTCCTTGAGTTATTAGATAAGATTGGTCAAGCTTTACTTTCTAATGATTCAGAAGATTATATGAACATAGTATTTGAAGGAAATACAATTAGCAATATGTTAGTTTCTGCTACAGCTACAATCGGTGAAAAGATTAGCTTACGTAGAGTAACAAGAGTTACTAAGACTGATAGCGAAAACTTCGGTGCTTACAAGCATGCTGGTGGTAGAATTGCTGTTTTAACAGTAATCGATGGTGCTGATGCTGATGTTGCTAAGGATTTTGCTATGCATGTTGCAGCAATTAATCCTAGATATTTATCAGCTGCTAATGTTCCTGCAGAAGAAATCGAAAAAGAAAAGGCAATCCAAATTGCTGAAATGAAGAACGATCCAAAGATGGCTAACAAACCTGAAAATGTATTAGAAAACATCGTTAAAGGTAAGTTAGGTAAGTTCTTAAAAGAAATCTGCTTATTAGATCAACCATTCGTAAAAGAACCTGATTTAACAGTAGATCAATATGCAAAGAACAAGAAATGTACAATCAAGAGTTACATTCGTCTTGAAGTTGGCGAAGGTATCGAAAAGGTTGAGACAGACTTTGTTGCTGAAGTAATGGCACAAGTTAAGGCTTAATAATTATAGGGAGAACTACGTTTCTCCCTTTATTTTAAAAGAAAAGTGAGGGGATAACATGAGTTACAAAAGAGTATTATTAAAATTAAGTGGAGAGGCACTAAAAGGTGATACTGAATTTGGAATTGATCCAAGAACAGTAAGTGAAATTGCTGGTGAAATCAAACAAGCTGTAGATGCTGGAATACAAGTAGGTATTGTTGTTGGTGGCGGTAATATGTGGAGAGGTAAGACTGCTTCAGAACTTGGAATGGAACGTGTTCAAGCTGATTATATGGGAATGCTTGCAACAGTATTAAATGGCTTAGCTATCCAAGATGCCTTAGAACATTTAGGTATCGAAACAAGAGTTATGTCAGCTATCGCAGCACAACAAGCAGTTGAACCATATATTAGACGTAGAGCCTTAAGACACTTAGAGAAAAATAGAGTAGTAGTATTCGTTGGTGGTACTGGTCAACCATATTTTTCAACTGATACAGCTGCAGCAGTAAGATGTGCTGAAATTGGCGCAGAAGTTATGCTTATGGCTAAAAATGGTGTTGAAGGTGTATATGATTCAGATCCACGTAAAAATCCTAATGCTAAAATGTTTAAGGAACTAACTCATGAAGACCTTGTTAATAAACAATTAGCTGTTATGGACTTGACAGCAGCATCCCTTTTGAAGGATAATAATATTGAAGTTAGAGTATTCAATATGAATACTAAAGGTAATATTGCTAAGGTATGTCTTGGAGACGATACTTTAGGTACAATAATTAGATAGGAGGAAAATAATATGCCTGATATGGTCTTACTTGAAACAGAAGAAAAGATGGAAAAAACTATTCAATCAATGCTAAAAGAATTCTCTAAAATTAGAACTGGTAGAGCAAATGCTTCTATTCTTGATTCTATTTCCATTGAATACTATGGTTCCCCATCTCCAGTTAGACAAATTTCTAATGTATCTACACCTGAAGCTAATCAATTATTAATTAAGCCTTATGATGCTTCAACACTAAAATTAATTGAACGTGCAATTAATGCATCTGATTTAGGAATTAATCCTATAAATGATGGTGTATCTCTTCGTTTAATCTTCCCTAAACTTACAGAAGAAAGAAGAAGAGAATTAGTTAAGAGCTTAGGCAAACTTACTGAGGGTGCTAAAGTAGCTATTAGAAACATCAGAAGAGAAGGTAATGATGCTATTAAGAAGTTAGAATTACCAGAAGATGATGAAAAAGGATATTTAGAAGATATTCAAAAGCTAACTGATAAATATGTTGATTTAGTTGATAAAGAAACAGAAAAGAAAGAAAAAGAATTAATGGAAATCTAAGCGTTTATTTAAACGCTTTTTTCTTTTTTTAATGCATTTATGATAAAACTAGTGTATAATAAAATAGGTGGTTAATATGTTCATATTAAAAGTTGATTGGAAAAAAAGATTAATAATTGGTCTTGTAAGCATAATTCCTTATATTGTGCTTGTAACCATTTTTATCATATTATGTGTTAAAAAAGATATAGTTGATGGTGGTGTAGTTGCTACTATCTGTTCACTAGTATACTTAATAGGTGTACCTGAACTTATTTTTTTTGAAAAAGATAAAACAAGAAGACTAGATTATCTAGCAACTAAAAAAGAAGAAAAATGGAGTCCATCTCCAATAGGTATTTTAATTAGAACTTCAATGTTTATTATTATTTTAATTTATTTTATTATTGTACTATGCTCTAAAAGGTAGGTGTTAAGATGAAGACAAGAATTATAACAGGTTTAGTTATGGCTGCTGTAGGAATTCCGTTATTAATATTTGCTCCTATAGAAGTGTTTATTGGCGTAGGTATGCTATTATCACTAGTAGCCGCATATGAAATTATACATATGTTTGAAACTAAAAATGAAGCTAAATATTCCTTTGTAGGTAAGGTTGTAATATACACTTTATGTGCCTATGAATATATATCCTTAGCACTTGGCTTTTACTTGTATCAAAAAGGAAATGATATACCTTTAAATAGTATATTAATTATTGCCTTATTTGTTATGATGCTATCTATGGGCTTCTTGCTTGTCTTTGATAAGACAATGGATTCTAACAATGCAAGTAAGATGTTATTAACTGTTAATTATGTAGGAATTGGTTTTGCAGCTATTCCTATGTTAGGTATGTTTGGTAGAGGCTTACTATTTTATATTATAGTAGTCGCATCATTTACTGATATGTTTGCTTATTTCTTTGGTGTAGCTTTAGGTACTAAGCTAATCAAAAGAAGACCTGCACCAGTAATTAGTCCTAAAAAGAGCTTTGAAGGTTGTATCTTTGGAACAATCTTTGGAACAATATTTGGTGTATTAGTATTTGTTTTCTATAATGAATTATTTTCTGATGGTGGAACATTATTTGTAAAAGCATGTGTATTTAGTAATTTTGGTATAGAACTAACAGTAATTATCATTATGACTTTATTTGCAAGCTTCGTTGGTCAAATTGGTGATTTAGTCGCATCTAAATTAAAAAGAGATAATGGTATTAAAGATTATGGAAAAATCTTCCCAGGCCATGGTGGAGTAATGGATAGATTTGATTCATCATTATTCATCTCTATTTTCCTAATAATCGTATTTATCTTTTTAGGAGTAATATTACCACTATAGGAGGTATAATATGAATATTATCTTACTTGGTGCTACAGGATCAATTGGCACATTAAGTTTAGAGTTAATTAAAGAATATAATTATAATCTTATTGGTGTTTCTTTAGGTTCTGATATAGAAAAATCAATAAGAATAGTTGAAGAATATAAACCTACATATATTTGTGTTAGAAAAGAAAGTGATAAAGCCCTTTTCTTAAAATACACAAATAATGTATTTGTTGGTGATTTAGGCTTAGAAGAGCTTGCTAGTATAAAGTGTGATATTCTAATTAATGCTTTATCAGGGTCTATTGGGTTAAAACCACTTGTTAAAGCTATAGAAGCTAAAAATGATGTTGCTCTAGCTAATAAGGAATCTATTGTTATGGCTGGAGATATCGTCATGAAATTAGCTAAAAAGAATAATGTTAATATTTATCCTGTTGATAGTGAACATTCAGCTATATGGCAATGTTTAAAAGGTGAAAACAAGGATAGTGTTAACAAGCTTTATATTACGGCTTCAGGTGGTGCGTTTAGAGATAAAAAAAGAGATGAACTAGCTAATGTAAAAGTAGAAGATGCCCTAAAGCATCCTAACTGGGCTATGGGTAAAAAAATAACAATAGATTCATCTACAATGATGAATAAGGGCTTTGAGGTAATAGAAGCACATCATTTATTTAATATGCCTTATAGTAAAATAAAACCAGTAATGCATAAGGAATCATTAGTTCATGCATTAGTATTATTTAATGATAGTAATATTAAAGTTTTAGTAGCGCCTCATGATATGAAGCTACCTATTTTATATGCTTTAAATAGAGGTGAAAGAATTAGTTATGAGAATAAACTATATCTTTCAACACTACATTTCAAAAATATCTCATTTAAGAGGTTTCCTCTACTTAAATGTGCTATAGATGCAGGTAAAAAAGGTGGTATTATGCCTACAGTACTAGTATCTAGTAATGAAGCTGCGGTTAGCTTATTTATTGATGGAAAAATTAATTATTTAGATATTGAAAAAATAGTAATTAATGCTTTAGAAAATACAGTTAATTTTAAACCAACTCTAGAAGATATTTTAAGAGTTGATAAGGAAATAAAGGATAGAATTTTGGGAGGTAAATTATGGATATAGTAATAGCGCTTATAGCCTTCCTATTTGGCTTATGCCTTATTATTTCTTTGCATGAATTAGGACACTTCATGTTTGCCAAGAAGTATAATGTATTATGTTATGATTATTCTATTGGTATGGGTCCATTAATTTATGGAAAGAAGAAGGGTGAAACTTTATATGGTATTAGAGCAATACCACTAGGTGGCTTTGTGGCCATGGCTGATGGTGCTGTTGCTAACGATTTACTAGAAAAAGATAGCGAAATAGGAATAAAGGTAAATGAAAATAATATCATTACTGATATCATCCTAACTGATCAAATGCCTAGTGATATAAGAGGTAAGGTAGTAGATAGAGATGTATATTGTATGGAAGGTAATGCTCCATACATAATTTTAAATATTGATGGAACTGAAACAAATTATGAAGTTGATATTAAAGCAAATGTTTATCTAAAGAAAGATAAACCAATGCAATTAGCTCCATATGATAGATGCTTTGAATCAAAGACAAAATGGCAAAGATTTGTTATGCTATTTGCTGGTCCAGGCATGAACTTCATACTAGCAATATTCTTATTTATCATTGCTGGTTTATTAGTAGGTAAGCCTTCAACTAAGCCAATAATTGGTTCTATGGAAGAAACTTATAAGCTAGATAAAGTAGAATATAAATATCCTGCTTTTGAAGCTGGACTTAAAAAGGGTGACCAAATAACTAAGATTAATGATAAAGAAGTTAGTAAGTGGAATGATATTAGTATTATTACTGATGAAATAAAATCAACTAATACATTAACTGTTGAAGTAACTTATGTTAGAGATGGAATAGAAGCAACTACAACTCTTAGACCAATGATTGTTTTAGGTAATATTGGTGTAATGGGTAATTTAGAAGAATTTAGTGATGCTGATGGCGCAACAATATTTATCTATACAACAAAGGCTCAAAAGGCTGGTTTAGAAAATAAAGATGTTATTACAAAGATTGAATATATTGATAAAAAGGATAGCACAAAAGATGCTTCTTGGGAGATTCATTCATGGAGTGATCTAATTGGTGCTCTTACAGATGAAAGTATTAATGGTAAAGAATTAAAGGTTACTGTTAATAGAGCTGGTGAGGTTAAGACACTTGATGTACCTACGTTTAGTTCTTCAGAAGTAAAGAAGATTAAGGATTTAACATTATATGGAGCTACTATTGGTGTTAGTCCAAAATATCATTTTGATTTCCTATATAGCTTTGTTTATACATTTAAGAGCTTTGGAAAGAGTATATCTAGTGTATGGGGTACATTAGGTTTATTATTCACTTCAAAGAATGTTGGTGTTAAAGATTTATCAGGTCCAGTTGGTATATTCTCATTAATCAAAAATTCACTTGCTGGTGGCTTTGCAAACTATATTTATTTCTTAGGCTTCCTAAGTGTTAATATTGGTATAGTTAACTTACTACCAATACCTGCCCTAGATGGTGGTAGAATCGTATTTGTAGGCATAGAAGCAGTCACAAGAAAGAAAGTAAATAAGAAAGTAGAAGACTGGTTAAACAATATCGTATTCTTCCTACTAATAGGACTATTCATCTATATAACAATTAACGATGTTTTAAGGCTTG
>JAILIR010000192.1 GCA_024695185.1 bacterium
TGTCTAGATAGTAATTAATTGCATTGTAAAGTATCATTGAAAATCTTATACACTTAAAACCACCAGCTTTTATACCATCTATTAGCAAATCAATTATATCTAATGCTATACTATAAAACAAAGTCTTGTTGTAATATTTGGCTTTCTCTAAACAGTACTTTAAAAGTCCAGTAAAGGAATGCCCACCAATGCGCTTAGTTCCATAATTTGTACTAAGCTCAGAAAAACTATAATTCTTATTTAAATCTGATAAAAGTATACTCTCAATATCTGCAACATCAACATTTCTTTTATCACGAGGATCAAGTTCAATTGAATTTTTAAAGGCAATAATCCATATTCCTTTCTTATGCATTTCTTTGAAAATATTTATATAATCATTTATTTCCCAATAATATGAAAAGTTCCTGTTTAATCTTATAACATTATTCCAAATTTTTTGAGCTTTTTCTGAATCATTTCTATAACTTGCTATTAAATCATAGACTTCTTTATATTTTATATTTCTTTTTTCTAATTCCCACTCATATAGTATATTTTCAGGAATTTCATATGTAAGAAACTCATTATACTCATCTACATAAGAATTACTATCATAGCAATCAACATTACTTATTAAAAAATATAATTCTTTTGCACGCTTTAATTTCTCTTTTTCCACTATTCATCCCCCCATAATTTACTACTTTTGCTTTTTTGATTGAGACTTATAACATATTCTCATACTAGTTCTATGAGGTAATATTCTCATAAAACGAGTTGCTGCTCTTACACTCCATTTTGGAGTAGCAAATTTCTTTTTCTTAAACATTCTTTTAATCGCGTAGTTTGCGCATTTATTGGCATCTACTCCTTTAAGTGTAAATGTGACATTTGCTGTATCGTTAAAGTTAGTGTTTACTGGTCCTGGAGCTAGTATAGTTATGCCTATATCCTTCTTCATTTTCTTAAGCTCATAACGAATAGCTTCAGCATAGCTTCTAATATAATTTTTAGTTGCATAATATGTTGCCATCTTAGGGCCTGGAGCAAAGGAAGCAATAGATGCAACAGTTAGAATATAACCTTTAGTAAGTGTATCTGCATAATGTTTTAATACCATATGCATTGCTGTAACATTGATATTAATCATATTATAATCTTCATCATCTGTTACTTCATTAAACATGCCTACCTTACCTAAACCAGCATTATTAATAACAACTTCTATTTCATAATCCTTTGTCTTATTAAATAATTCTTCTATATTCTCTTTTTTAGATATATCTAAAGGTATGATAACTACTTCTTTATTGTAAGTAGATTTAATTTCTTCACTTAGCTTATTTAACTTATCAACGCTTCTAGCGGTGATAATTAAATCATAGCCCTTACTTGCTAATATTTTTGCACATTCAAATCCTATACCACTAGATGCGCCTGTAATAAGTGCATACATATTAGTCTACCTCCTCATAAATAGTTTTTATCTCAACTGGTTTTTGGCCAAATTCAAAAGCATCATATACTTCTCTAATTATATCATCGTCCATTTTATCCATATGTAAATAGCATAGGCAATCATTAATATTTACATAATCATTTGTTTTCTTATTTAATACTATACCAACATTATAATTAATTGGATCTTCCTTCTTAAGTCTACCTGCGCCCATATGCATACTAGCAACACCTAGCTTTAAGGCATCCATATGAGTAATGTATCCTTTTTTCTTTGATTTAACTTCATAAACATATTTTGATTTAGGAAATAAATTAGTATCAAATATTAGTGAGTTATCACCATCTTGAGCTGCGACCATATCTTTTAATTTCTTTAAAGCACTACCATTATTGATGTGTTCTAATATGGCTAAACTAGCCTCTTTTTCACTCTTGTATAATTTAGCTTTTATAAGTATTTTACTACATAATTTTACACATACATCAACTAGATCCTTAGGGCCCTTTCCATTAAGTGTATTAACAGCCTCTATAACTTCTAGATTATTACCTATAGCAAGCCCAAGGGGTTCATCCATATCAGTAATAATACATGAGACATGCTTATTAAATGAATTACCAATTTTAACCATTAGCTTAGATAATTTTAGTGCATCATCTATATTTTTCATAAAAGCGCCTGAGCCAACCTTTACATCTAAAACAATAATATCTGCACCACTTGCAAGTTTCTTACTCATAATAGATGAAGCGATTAAAGGAATAGAATCAACTGTTGCGGTAACGTCCCTAAGTGCATATAATAATTTATCTGCTGGAACTAAGTTTTTAGTTTGCCCTATAATCGATAATCCAATAGAATTAACTTGATTAATAAAACGTTCATTACTTATATTTATATTAAAGCCAGGAATACTTTCTAATTTATCTAAAGTGCCACCAGTATGTCCTAAACCACGTCCACTCATTTTTGCTAGTTTAACGCCAAAACTAGCGATTATTGGTCCTAAAACTAAACTTACTTTATCTCCTACACCACCTGTAGAATGCTTATCAGCTTTAATACCATCTATCTTAGACAAGTCCATTACCTCTCCACTATGTAACATTGAATCTGTTAAATAAATTGCTTCAGTATCATTCATTCCGTTTAAAAAAATGGCCATAAGAAGACTAGATACCTGATAGTCAGGTATCTCGCCTTTTACATAGCCATTAATAAAGAACTCTATTTCTTCTTTTGATAGAGCGTTATTATCTCTTTTCTTGGAAATGATATCTATCATGTTCATAAAATCACTCCTTTATTCAGGTATTACACTATTAACAATATTTCTTACCTTTTCTTCAATTTCAATTGTATTTAAATCTTTATATTCATCATATTCTATAGGCTTATGAAAAATAACTTTTACTTTAGTTTTTCTAAATGGAGCATTTTTCATAATCTTATGTGTATTAATAAATGATATAGGAACAATAGGTACATGTGTTTTAACCGCAACCTTGTAGCTTCCTGGATGTCCTTCTATCATTTTATTTGTAGATCTATCAGTGCGTAAGCCTTCAGGGAAGATCATCATTGATGTTCCTTTTTTGATGTTATTTATAACATTAATAATAGATTTAGCACCTTCTTTATCATTGCTTCTATTTAAAAGTACACAATCAAGTTGTTTAGCATATCTCTTTCCAAAGAAGGAATCTCCTACTTCCATTTTTGCTAAGTAGCCTAGCTTCATCTTCTTTAGTGGTACGGATAAATACATAAAATCTTCATTTGATTTATGGTTACCAACAAACAAGTATGTTTTAGAAAAATCAACATTTTCAATCCCTTCAACCTTATAATGTACTCTAGTGATAATCATGAAGGCACTACATACACATCTAAAATAGAACATATTAAATTTCTTTTGTGGTTTAGAATGGTTATTAATAATAGCCATTAAAAATAGGAAGAATATTCTGTGAGCAACAGAAATTACTAAACCTATTAAAATACCTAATACTATTTCTAACCATAATAAACTTCCTAAATCTACTAAAGCTATAAATAGCCATGCTAGCAGACCGGCTTCAATTAAAGTTAAGCCTAAAAGTATCATAAAGATTACTTCCTTTCAAATATACAAAATCTAAGTTCTGGATTTTCTACTCCTTTAGTTTCACTAATTAAATTATATTTAGAAAAATCTATTTCAGGGAAATAAACATTTCCATCAAATTCTTTATCAATAAAAGTAATATATAATCTATCAGCATAAGGTAGACTTAAATTATATATCGTTCTACCTCCAATAACAAATATTTCTTCATCATGCTTTTCTTCTAAGAATTTAATTAAATCTCTAACCATAATAACATCAGGATATGTTACTTCAGGGAAGATTGTTGAAACATAGTATTTTACATCAGGAAATTTCTTTCCATTTCTATAGCTTAGAATAGATTCATGTGTTTTATCTCCTACTAAAACAGCATGATCTTTTATTTTACTTCTAAAATATTTTATATCTTCTTTATAACTCCATGGTAATTCATTATCTTTACCAATTAAGTTATTTTTGGCCATGGCCCAAATTAATGAAATCATTATACAGCTACAACTCCTTTAATTGCTGGATGTGGATCATATCCTTCAAGTTCAAAATCTTCATATTTGAAATCATAAATGGATTTAACATTTGGATTAATCTTCATTGTTGGTAGTTTTCTAGGTTCTCTAGATAATTGTAATTTGATTTGTTCCATATGATTTGAATAAATATGAGCATCACCAAATGTATGAACAAAGTCTCCTAATTCAAATCCACATACTTGGGCAATCATCATAGTAAATAATGAATAACTTGCGATATTGAATGGTACACCTAAGAAGATATCTGCGCTTCTTTGGTATAATTGACAAGATAATTTATTATTTACAACATAGAATTGCATAAATGAGTGACATGGTGGAAGTGCCATATTATCAACCTCAGCTGGGTTCCATGCACTTATGATATGACGACGTGAATCCGGATTATGCTTTAAGTTATAGATTAATTTTTCTAATTGGTCTACACCATTAAAGTTTCTCCATTGTCTACCATATACTGGGCCTAAATCACCATATTTATCCGCAAATTCTTTTGATTCTCTAATTTTTTCAATGAATTCATCCATTGTTTCGCCTTTATAAACAGGTTCTTTTTTATACTTTTCATAAGCCCATTCATTCCAAATTTTAACATTGTTATCAACTAAGTATTTAATATTAGTATCACCACTAATAAACCATAATAATTCATGAATGATTCCCTTTAAGAATACTTTCTTTGTTGTTAAAAGAGGGAATCCATCATTCAAGTTATATCTTGTTTGGTATCCAAAATAACTAATAGTACCTGTACCTGTTCTATCTGATTTATATGTTCCATTTTCTAGTATAAATTTACACATATCTAAATATTGTTTCATAAAAAAATCCTCCCGTTTATTTATGAAACAATATTTAGTTATGTGTAAATTTATACTAGAAAATGGAAAATATAAATCAGA
>JAILIR010000204.1 GCA_024695185.1 bacterium
TATCCGCACAATCACTAAAATCAACAACATTAAAACCATTTTGTTTAAAGATAAATTCAATAGCAGCAAGCTCATAGCTATTAACCTTACAGCCTAAATTATAAAAAGCTACATTCATTCTTTTAATGCTCCTATAGCTGATAAACAGTATAGTCCTGCTGTCTCAGTTCTTAAAATTCTCTTACCTAAAGAAACAGGAATAAATCCCTTACTTATAAGATAATTTGCTTCTTTAGTAGAAAAGCCTCCTTCAGGTCCTATAGCTATAATTATGTTATCGTTATCTTTAATGTCATTAATGATTTCAAGAAATTTTTTGTTGTTGTTTGTTGATTCAACTTCATAAGCAAAAATTAATTTATCATATTTAGAAAAATCAACTTCATCTAAAGATAGAATACCATTAATTTTTGGTATGTAGTTTCTTCTTGATTGCTTTGCTGCTTCCTTAGCAATCAAATTTAGCCTATTTAGCTTTGCTTCTTTTTTGTTCTTTTCTATTTTTACAATAGTTCTTTCTGTTATAACAGGTATTATTTCATAAACACCAAGCTCAGTTGAGTGTTTAATAATACTTTCTAATTTATCACCTTTTGGATAGCTTTGAAGTAGGGTAACCTTGAATTTGAATTCTGTATCAAAATAAAAGCAATCTAATATTTCAAAATTAATAGTATCCTTATTAATATTAGTTATTTTTACTTTGTAAGTAATATCATTACAAGATAATTCTACCTCTTCACCTACTTTAGCCCTATTTACTACCGCTAGATGGTGATAATTATCATTATCAATTATTAAATTGTCAATGTTTTCTTTACTAACGAAGTATCTAGGCATCTAAATCAAATCCTTTAACATTTTAATTTTGTTTTCTATTTCTTCTTTTTTTACTTTATCAGTTATATTATCAACTATTTTTAAATAGTCATTTAATTCTTTTTTGTGTTTATTTAAAAATGTTTCACTTCTTTTTTTTAGAAGTATTGGACCAAACATTAGTTCTTTTTCACTATATTGTTCAAATCCTTTTTCTAAAACTATTATTTCATAATAATGGTTTTTATCATAAATAATATCTTCATCAACTATCTTAAAACTCTTTGTTACATATGCTCTTAACATGTCATAATCACAATTAGGACTTAAGATTAATCGTTTAAGGCTTTTGGCATTACTAAGCGTTTTTTCTAAGATATCTATTATTAGCTCAGAACCCATTCCAGATATTACTATACAATCACTATTAGTTTCAGGTATACCATCATAAATAATAGTTTCGATATTAATATTATTCTTTATAAAATTCTCTTTTGCTTTAATAAGAGGCTTATAGTTTATATCTGATGCAATGGCTGATTTAACAAAGCCTTGTTTTAGCGCATAAATAGGAAGCAATCCATGATCACTTCCTACATCAAGCAAATTATTATAGCCATTACTAAATTTAGCAATTTCTTTTAATCTTTTAGAAATCATTGTTTATTAATGAATCCTTCAAGTTTTTTCCTCTTATTTTGTAATTTATATAAAGCTTTCTTTTCGATTTGTCTTACACGCTCTCTTGTGACTTGGAATTTATCTCCAACTTCTTCAAGTGTATAAATCTTTCCATCATCAAGACCAAAACGTAATCTTAGTACCATTTCTTCTCTTGGTGATAAAGTTTTAAGTAAGGCATCTATTTCTTTTTTTAACATTTCATTTGAAGTGTATTCATATGGGCTAATACCATTTGGATCACTTACAAAGTCAGCTAGTGATGAATCATCTTCTTCACCAACTGGTTTTTCAAGTGAAATTGGTTCTTGAGCAATCTTTTGAATCATTTGAATCTTTTCAGGACTCATCTTCATTCTTTCAGCAAGCTCTTCTACATTTGGCTCTCTTGATAATTCTTGAACTAACTTTCTTTGTTCTCTAAGAAGCTTATTAATAGTTTCAACCATATGTACAGGAATTCTAATTGTTCTAGCTTGGTCAGCTACAGCACGAGTTATAGCTTGTCTTACCCACCATGTAGCATATGTAGAGAACTTATAACCTTTATCTGGTTCAAATTTATCAACAGCCTTCATTAAACCCATATTACCTTCTTGGATTAAATCTAAGAATGGTAGGTTTCTACCTGTATATCTTTTAGCAATAGATACTACAAGTCTTAGGTTAGAATCTACTAATTTGTTTTTAGCATATAGGGCATCATCAACTAGCTTTCTATATTTAGCTTCTTCTTTATCAGTTAAATCAATTTCACAGTTTTCAAAAGCTGTGATTTTTTCTTGTGCTTCTCTACCCTTAACAACAATGTTAGCTAATTCCATTTCCTCTTCAGGTCCTAATAGAGGAATGTTTCCTATATCCTTTAAATACATTCTAACTGGGTCATCAGTTCTAACACTGTTGACGATAGAATCAATGTTGATTAATTCAACTTCTTCAATTTCAACATTTCCTGGGAAGTCAGCTGGTTCATCTTCTTCAGCTTCTTCTTCATCAAATTCTTCTTCATCAAGCATTAAAGCTATTTCTTCATCAGAATAGATTTTTACCCCATCATCTTCAAAGAAGGCTTCAATATCATTGATATCTAAGTCATCGTCCATTAATTCTTCGACTTCTTTTCTAGAAACATAACCCTTTTCTTTATTATTTTCTAATAATTCTTTTAGTTTTTTGTTTAGTTCCATAGGCTCCTCCATAACTTAATTAATTTTTCTAGGACTCTTTTTTATTGTAGTTGCGGTAATCGCAACCTTTTCTCTTTTTAGCGTAAGCATTTTATCAGCATATTCAAATTCGCTTATTTCATTTTTCTTAAGCATCTCTTTATATTTATCAATGCCACACTGAAGAATGAATAAATTAAATTTCCTATAACAATCATCTAATTCCATTCTCCTTTTATCTTTACTAGCAATTAAGACATTTCTTAATTTGTCATCATATAACATCTTTAATTCAGGAGACAATTTAGTGTTATAGAATTTATCTATATCCATCTGTCTATATTCATTAAAATAATCAGAGATCTTACTTATAAAGTCAATATAGTTATTAAAATAACCATCTTCAATATCTAAATTATTTTCCTTATAAATTAATGATATTAAAGGTATTTGAAAGGAATTAGGAATCTTTTCAGTTTGAAGCGCACTTATTTTTTCTAGCGCTTGATCTATTCTATAGAATTCCTCTCTATCCGATAGCATATGTTTTATGACTATATGATAAGTTTCTAAAATACCATTAATACAATCATCAGGTTCTTTTTTTACTGATTCAATTTGTATAATATTTTTATTTTTTCTCTTATTTAAATATTCATTAAAGTTGGCATCTATAGTTTTTCTATCTATGCTCACATCATTAGATAATAGGTTTAATAACTTTTCTTTAATTAAAGCATTTTTAACACTTATAACTAAATCATAAATAGACTGTGAAAAGCTTTGTTCACCAACTAATGTTGTTAAAACATTTTTACCCTTTAAATAGTTATAGATGAAGGTATAAGAATCAATTAATCCTTTTTCAAAGATATCCATAAATTGTTCTTTACCATATTCTTTAATGTATTCATCTGGGTCTAAGTTGTCACTTAGAACTACAGAATAAGCATTAATCTTATTTTCTAGTAAAAGCTTAATTGATCTATATGTGGCGTTTTGACCAGCCTCATCACCATCAAGGCATAATATAACATCACATTTTAAGCTTTTTATCTTTTCTATATGCTCTTTTGTTAAAGCTGTACCCATAAGACATACACATTCTTTTAGGCCTACCTTATAAGCCGCAATAACATCCATGAAGCCTTCCATAATAATTATTCTTCTATTTTTTCTTATAGCATCAAGGGCATTACATAAATTATATATAACACACCCTTTTTTAAATAGTTCATTATCTAAGCTGTTAAAGTATTTACTATCGTTAGATTCATAATAAATTCTTCCACTAAAGCCAACATAATTATTTTCCTCATCAGTTATAGGAAACATAATTCTATTTGTGAAAGTATCATGTATGTTATCTAGGTTGGAAATAACACCTGCATTAAGCATATCATTATCTGTATAGCCTTGATCCTTTAAGGATAGATATAAAGTACTTTTACCTGATGGAGCTAGACCTATTTTAAAGGTCTTAATAATATCATCATCTATACCTCTATTACGAAGATATTTCAAGGCTTCAGCACCAGGAAGAGAGTTTAATAAATAGTGATTATAAAAGTTCGCTGCATATTTTGTGATTTGAAATAAACCTTTTTTAGTAGCTACTTTTTTACTTTCTTTACTGACATATTTTATTCCATATCTATCACAAAGTCTTTGTAAGGCTTCATTAAAAGATATTTTAGCAAGCTTTTCTAATATTGTTATGGCATTACCACCAGTGTGGCAAACCATACATTTACATATTTTTTTAGTTGGGGATACATAGAATGAGGGATTGTTATCGTTATGAAATGGACATAAGCCTTTATAGCTTGTACCTGCTTTTTCAAGCTTAACAAAATCACTAACGACTTCTACTATATCAGCTTTTTCTAAGACTTCACTTATAACATCATTAGTGCTCATATTTAACCCCCTTTTCTCTAGAATTAGAATGATAATTTATCTCTAAAGTATTCAACTAATTCACTAATTTTAATATTTTCTTGAGCCATTGTATCTCTGTTTCTAACAGTTACAATATCTTCATTAAGTGTGTTTTCATCAATAGTAACACAGTAAGGTGTACCAATAGCATCCATTCTTCTATAACGTTTACCGATATTAGCAGCATCATCATAAATTGTCATGTATTCTTTACTTAATAATTTATATACTTCCATAGCTTTCTCTGAATGGAATTTCTTCATTAGAGGGAATACAGCAATTTTATATGGTGCAAGGAATGGATTTAAATGTAAGACTTCACGTTCTTCACCATTTTCAAGAGTTTCTTTATCATAACTAGAAAATAACACAGTTAAGAATAATCTTTCTACACCTACAGATGGTTCTACTACATATGGAATATATCTTGAGTTATCATCAGGATCTACATAATCTAGCTTTTCCCCTGAATGATTTTGGTGTTGAGTTAAATCATAGTCTGTACGGCTTGCGATACCCCAAAGTTCACCGAAGCCCCAAGGAAATCTATATTCGATATCTGTTGTTCCATTAGAGTAGAATGCTAATTCTTCTTTAGCATGATCTCTAAGTTGTAAATCTGCTTCATTGATTCCTAGATCCTTTAAGAAATCTAAGCAATACTTTCTCCAGTAATTGAACCAATCTAGTTCAGTTCCTGGTTTGCAGAAGAATTCTAGTTCCATTTGTTCGAATTCTCTTACTCTAAAGATGAAGTTACCTGGAGTAATTTCATTTCTAAATGATTTACCTACTTGGCAAATACCAAATGGTACTTTTCTTCTACTTGTTCTTTGTACGTTTTTAAATTGTACGAAAATACCTTGTGCTGTTTCTGGTCTTAAATATACAGTATTTTTTTCAGCACTTGCTGGATCATCAATAACTCCTTGTGTTGTTTTAAACATAAGGTTGAATTTTCTAATATCTGTATAATTTAGCTTTCCACAGTTAGGACATACAATGTTGTTATCGTAAATAAATTTTACTAATTTTTCATTTGGCCAGTTATCACCAGTTTCTTTTCCATTAGTAAAATCTTCAATTAGTTTGTCTGCTCTATATCTTGTATTACAGCTTTTGCAGTCGATTAGTGGATCACTAAATCCTCCAACGTGACCTGAAGCAACCCAAACTTCTTTATTCATTAAGATGGCAGAATCTAATCCAACATTATATGGATTTTCTTGAACGAATCTTTTCCACCATGCTTTTTTAATATTATTTTTTAGTTCAACACCTAGAGGTCCAAAATCCCATGCATTGGCTAAACCTCCATATATTTCACTACCTTGATAAACAAATCCTTGTTGTTTACAATACGCTACTAATTGTTCCATGTTTATCTTCATAATTTTACCTCCAAATTTTTATTTATAATCTTAAACAGATTAAAATAAAGCTTAACATTAATATTATAACACAATAATTATTATTATTGTCTAGTTTTTTTTAAAAAGTCAAAAAAAAAGCTTTACCTTAGTGGTAAAGCAATTCTTTTTAAGCTTAATTAGTTAAAACGATATACATCGATTGTAACTGTTTTATCTTCAGAAGCAGCGAATGTATGATTTGGAAGTTCAGTACCTTCAACAGTCTTTTCAACTGTATCCCAGTTTTGATCCTTACAAACCTTGAATTCAACTACTGTACCTTTTTCGAATTTGATTCCAGTTGAAGCGTAGATTCCAGACTTATTCTTCTTTAAAGCTTTAGCCTTAGTTACATCCCAATTACCTAATTCTTTAGTATTACCTACTAAATAAATAGCTTCATCAGCAGTAGCTCCCTCTAGATTAATTTCAAATTTTACAGTTACTTTA
>JAILIR010000207.1 GCA_024695185.1 bacterium
TGATATACCTAAATGTATGTCTAAAAATATCGATTTAACTCAAGAAGAAGCATATAATTTATATGTTACATTGAATAAATTATTAAAACAATTTAAATAGGTGATTTATGGATTTATCTAAAAAAAGAAAAATATCATCTATCATTTTAAAAACAGTAGTAATACTATCAGCAATAATTGGAACAATTATTAGTTATAATAGTGCAACGGAGTTTATGAGTGGATCTACTGTATTTATGTATTTTACTATACAGTCAAACTTACTTATAGCTTTAGTTTGCTTAATAGGATTATGCTTAATATTAACTAAAAAAGAAATCAATAGAATATGGTTTATTATTAAATTAGTATCAACTATATCTATTACTTTAACAGGTTTAGTATTTTGCTTTGTATTAGCTCCAACTATGGGCTTTGAAGCATGGAATCTAGCAAATATTTTAACTCATGTAATTGTACCAATTTGTGCTATAGTTGATTTCTTTATTGTTGGGCTTGATTCTAATTATAAAAAAATAGATGTTTTGTTTGTTACTATTCCACCACTACTATATGCTATATATGCTGGTATAGGATATAAATTAGATTGGAAGTTTACTACAGAATATAATTACCCTTACTTTTTCTTAAACTGGGGAAGTAAAGCAGGTGCTTTTGGCTTCTCAAATGAATTACCATTTATTGGTGTAATGTATTGGATTATATTACTTTTATTACTTTTAATAGGACTTGGATTTTTATATCTAAAAATTATAAATGTCTTTAAAAAGAAATATAATAAAGAGGCTTAATATGTTTTTGTTAAGCCCTTTTTATTATATTAAAAAAATATATTGAATTTATTAAGGTTTAGTGTTATAATTTCGTTGAATATATATTCAATGAAAGTAGGGATCATATGACACGTAAGGAACAAAAAGATAAAAGAAAAGTAGATATTTTATATAAGGGGTTAGAATTATTTACGAAAAAAGGATATAAGGCTACTAAAATAACTGATATAGCTAGTGAACTAAATATGAGCGTTGGTTTATTATTTCATTATTTTAAATCAAAAGAAGAATTATTTTATGAATTAGTATTAATGGGTGTTAATACTTTAAATAAACCTATTAAATTTGATGATATAACTCCAATTGATTATTTATCAAATTTTGTTAAAGAATTATTTATGGCAGTTAAAAATGATATTAATATGGCTAGAATGTTTATTTTAATGCCTGAAGCCCAAAAAGAAGGAACTCCAAAAAGAATAAGAGATTTAGCTTTAAAAATAAATATAATAGATTTATTTATACCTCTAATTATTAAAGGACAAGAAGATGGTTCAATAAAAGAAGATAGTCCCAAAGTATTATCAAATGCCTTATTTAGAAGTATATATGCGATATGTGAAGGCTATGCAATAGATTCTAGCAGAGATCTACCTAACTATAACTGTATCTTTGATATTATTAGGAGGTATTAATTATGAAATCTCAATTAGCATTATTACTTCCAATTAGATGTATTTCTTTTATCATCATATTCCTATGTATTCATTCTATTACTAATAAAGAATATAGTAATCTAACAAATTGTTGGAGCGTTGTATGTTCTATAGTTAATATAGTTTTAATTTTAATACTTATATTACTAACAAAATTAAATAAATCAAATTATTTTGAACTAATTAATTATGAAAAGAAAAAAACTAGAATTAAAGATGTAGTAATTATGTGCATAATAGTATTATCTGTTGGAATGGGTGTAATGTGGTTATCAGGGTTAATATTCTATCAAAAATTTCCTTATTTACCTTCTGAAATAATTAGTCCACTACCTATATGGGTTTCTATTATAGTATTTTTAATACTACCTATTTCTACAGCACTTGCGGAAGAGGGCTTGTATTTAGGCTGTGGTGTAAATAGTATAGATAATAAATACTTAAAAATCGCTATACCTAGTCTTTTCTTTGCACTACAACATTCATTTATACCATTTTTTCCTGATATAAAATTTATGGGTTATAGATTCTTATCATTTTTACCTTTAACTATTATTTTATGTATAATACATAGTAAAAAGAAAAATCCGCTTCCAATTATTATAGCGCATACTTTAATAGATTTATTCACTGTAATATGGATACTAATCGCATCAATTAATCCTGAAATTTATAATCAAATGTTATCAA
>JAILIR010000213.1 GCA_024695185.1 bacterium
CTTTCAATTTTGTCTCAATTACTTGAATTTTAAATTCAGGACTATATACTTTATTTTTTCTTGCCATAATAAAAGCACCCCTATTCGTTGGTATTGTATCATACTTTTTTAGTATGTCCAACTTTTGGGGTGCATTTCAAAGACCTTCATCCTTTTTTATTATAATAATTTTTCTAAAATGATTGTTTGATTTCTATCAGGACCAACAGATATCATTGAAACTTTGATTTTGGTTAATTCTTCAATCTTTTTGATATATTCTTTAGCATTAACTGGTAAGCTATCAAAATCTTTAATATTACTAATATCTTCATCAAAACCAGGCATTGTAATATACATTGGTTTAACTCTAGATAATTCATCTAGTGTTGAAGGAAAAGAAGTAGTAACTTCTCCATCTAACTCATAAGCATAACAAATCTTAATTTCTTTTAAACCACCAAGTACATCAAATAACATTAATGATAAATGATTAATTCCTGATACTCTTCTTGCATAGTTTAAAGCAACACAATCAAGCCAACCAACTCTTCTTGGACGCTTAGTAACTGTACCATATTCATGACCCTTTTCTCTAATGTAGTTACCAATTTCACCATCTATTTCTGTAGGGAATGGGCCTTCACCTACACGTGTATCGTAGCTTTTGCAAATGCCTAAGACATCAGTAATGTATTTTGGCGCTATACCGGCATTTAATGGAACTGATGCGCCGATAGGAGAGCTTGATGTAACATATGGATATGTACCATGATCAATACATAACATTGCACCTTGTGCACCTTCAAAAAGAATCTTTGAATTTTTTTCGATTTCATTTTCTAATAATTCAGCTGTATCACAAACATATGGCTTAATTCTTTTTGCATATTTACTATATTCATTAAATAATTCATCTACTGTATAAGTTTTTAAACCTAACATAGATAGTTCTTTATTTTTAATAGCTAAAGCATCAGTTAAATGCTTTTTAAATGATTCAGGATTAATGAAATCACCCATTCTAATACCAATTCTATTAACCTTATCAGCATAACATGGACCAATACCACGCTTAGTAGTACCTATCTTTAAGCTTCCTTTTAAATCTTCATAAGCACCATCTAAATCTTTATGATATGGTAATACGATATGTGCTCTATTAGAAATATATAATTTAAACTCTTTTACACCTCTAGAGATTAATCCATCAAGCTCTTCAAGCATTTGTTTTGGATCAATAACCATACCATTAGCCATAACATTTTTAATTTTTGGATTAAATATACCTGATGGTATACTTCTTAAAGCAAATTTTTCACCATTAATAGTAATTGTATGTCCAGCATTATTACCACCTTGGCTTCTAACAACTACATCAGCGTTTTGACCAAGGTAATCAGTGATTTTACCTTTACCTTCGTCTCCCCATTGGGAACCTTCAATAACTAATACACTCATAGTTTTACCTCCAACTATTCTTCATCAATTGGATAGATTCGCATTGTTATATCTTCTAAGACATCTAATAGAACCTTAACAGTATCTAAGCATGTGAATACATTGACATTATTATCAATAGCAAATCTTCTAATTATTTTTCCATCATCATGTGAGTCTACGCCTTCACTTTGTGTATTTATAATATATGTAACATAACCTTTTTTGATTGAATCAAGTATCTCATCAGATCCTTGAGATATTTTTTTCTTAACTCTTGTTCTAATGCCATGAGCTTTTAAGAATTTAGCAGTACCTTCAGTAGCTTCAATATTAAAGCCTAACTGATAGAATCTTTTAATAAGTGGAAGAGCTGCATCTTTATCAGAATCAGCTATAGTAGCAAGTATTGTACCATAATTAGCAACTCTTGTACCACTAGCCTTTAAAGACTTATAAAGGGCTCTTTTTAGCGAATAATCATAACCGATTGCTTCACCAGTAGATTTCATTTCTGGGCTTAATACAACATCTAAGCCTGATAGCTTTGTAAATGAGAATGTAGGTGTTTTAACATACCATCTTTTTCTTAGTGGTGCAATTCCTACATAACCTAAATCCTTTAATTTAGCACCAAGCATTACCTTTGTTGCGATATTTGCAATAGGGATATTTGTTGATTTAGCTAAGAATGGAACAGTTCTACTAGATCTAGGGTTAACTTCGATAATACTTACATTATCATCTTTATCTACAATAAATTGGATATTATATAAACCAATCATTTGTAGCTTAACACCTATTTTAGTTGTATAGTCAATAATAGTTTGTTTAACCTTATCACTTAATGAATATGATGGATAAACACTCATAGAGTCACCTGAGTGTACACCTGTACGCTCAATATGTTCCATAATACCAGGAATGAAGACATCAACACCATCACATACAGCATCAACTTCACATTCTTGACCCTTAATGTATTTATCTACTAAAATTGGATGCTCATTATCAAAATCAAGAGCTTCCTTAACTCTAGCAACTAGTACACTTTCATCATAAACAATGTGCATCATTCTACCACCTAAAACAAATGATGGTCTAACAAGTACAGGATAACCTATTTCATTTGCACATTTAACAGCTTCATCAACTGAGAATATTCCATAGCCCTTAGGCATTGGGATATTTATTTCTTGCATAGCTTCTTCAAATAATTCTCTATCTTCAGCTAGATCAATTGATTTAGCAGAAGAACCGAATATTCTTACACCAACCTTATCTAGTTTATCAGCTAGATTGATTGCTGTTTGACCACCTAAGGCAACAATTACACCTTCAGGATTTTCATGATGTATGATATTCATTACATCTTCAAATGTTAGTGGTTCAAAGTATAATTTATCACTTACAGTATAATCAGTAGATACTGTTTCAGGGTTACAGTTAATTATGATAGCTTCATAACCAGCTTCTTGAATACCCCAAATCGCATGTACTGTAGTATAGTCAAATTCAATACCTTGGCCTATTCTAATAGGGCCACTACCAAGTACGATAATTTTCTTTCTATCAGATATTATAGATTCATTTCTTAGTTCATAAGTAGAGTAGAAGTAAGGTACATATGCACTAAATTCTGAAGCACATGTATCAATCATCTTATAAACTGGGAAGATATCGTTTTTAAGTCTTAAATCATACATTTGATATTGATTTAAGCCCCAACATTTTCCAATATATGAATCTGAAAAACCGTATCTTTTAGCCTTTTTTAAGACTTCGATATTGTTTTTATTATTCTTGATTTCTTCTTCAATTTCAACTATATGTTTAAACTTATCTAAGAAGAACTTATCAATTTTTGTGATGTTATAAATCTTATTTAGACTAACATTCTTTCTAATAGCTTCTAGTATAGCATATAGTCTTTCATCAGTGTGTTCACTAATTATACTAAGTAATTCATCAACACTTAAATCTTTAAATTTAGCTAACTTTACATGGTCAACTTTGTTTTCTAGTGATCTAACAGCTTTTAAAATAGATTCTTCAATAGTTCTACCAATGCTCATTACTTCACCAGTAGCCTTCATTTGAGTTGAAAGACTTCTATTGGCATCAGCAAACTTATCAAATGGGAATCTAGGGAACTTACAAACTACATAATCTAGTGTAGGTTCAAATGATGCGATAGTAGAACTAATTCTTATTTCTTCTAGACGCATTCCGCAAGCTATTTTTGCGGATACCCTTGCGATAGGGTATCCACTAGCTTTACTAGCTAAAGCACTTGATCGACTTACACGTGGATTAACTTCAATTAAGTAATATTTGAAAGAGTATGGATCAAGGGCAAATTGAATATTACATCCTCCTTCAATCTTTAAAGCACGTATAATCTTTAGTGCTGAATTTCTTAACATTTGATATTCTTTATTTGTTAGTGTTTGTACAGGACATACAACAATCGAATCTCCTGTATGAATACCAACTGGATCTATATTTTCCATAGAACATACCGCTACAGCAGTATCATTAGAATCTCTTAAAACTTCAATTTCAATTTCTTTAAAACCTTTAATTGATTTTTCTACTAATACTTGGCTTACAGGACTTAATTTAAGGGCATTCTTAGCTAGAGGAAGAAGTTCTTCATCGTTTTCTGCAAATCCTCCACCTGTACCACCAAGTGTGAAGGCTGGACGTAATATTACAGGGTAACCTATATCATGAGCTGCCTTAAATACTTCATCAATATTATTTGCAATCTCGCTATCGATTACAGGTTCACCTAAGCTAATACATAATTCCTTGAAAAGCTCTCTATCTTCAGCTTTTTCAATTGCTTCAGCATTAGTTCCAAGTAATTCAACACGGCACTCATCCAAAATACCTTTTCTATATAATTGCATACCTAAGTTTAAGCCTGTTTGACCACCTATAGAACAAATCAACCCGTCAGGTCTTTCGAATCTAATAATCTTAGAAACATGTTCAAGATCAAGTGGTTCCATATAAATTTTATCAGCAATTTTAGTATCTGTCATAATGGTTGCTGGGTTTGAGTTAACTAGTATTACACTATAACCTTCCTCTTTTAAAGCAAGACATGCTTGTGTACCAGCATAGTCAAATTCGGCAGCTTGTCCTATAACGATAGGACCACTACCTATTACCATTATTTTTTTAATATCTGTTCTTTTAGGCATTGTGTCCACCTCCAAACGCATCAATTAGGTCAATGAATTTATTGAATATGTATTCACTATCTTCAGGACCTGCGGCTGATTCAGGGTGGTACTGTACAGAAATAATATGGTTATTTCTATCTACCATGCCTTCTGGTTCATGATCTATTTCATTAATATGAGTTAATTCTAAGGTAGTATTCTTTAGTGAATTAATATCTATAGCATATGAGTGGTTTTGACTAGTGATTTCAATCTTACCTGTTTCTAGGTTTTTAACAGGGTGATTTGCACCTCTATGGCCAAATTTCATTTTATAAGTTTTAGCACCACATGCTAAACCTATAATTTGATGTCCTAAGCAAATACCTAAAATAGGAATTTTACCTTTAGCTTCTTTAATTAATTCAATAACCTCAACTACATCAGTAGGATCTCCTGGACCATTTGAAATAAACAAGCCATCAGGATTTAACTCCATAATCTTTTCAAAAGGAGTATCATAAGGTACAACAGCAACATTGCACTTTAATTGATTTAATTTTCTTACGATATTCATCTTCATACCACAATCTACAGCAACTATATTGTATTTAGGGTTTGGAGTTCTTGAATACCAAATTTTTTTAGTAGATACTTTTTTAACAACTAATTTATCTACCTTATATTCCTTAAGCTCTTTTAAAGCTAATTTTTCATCATAATCGATATCACAAATCATAGCAAGCATAGAACCATTATCACGAATAATTTGTGTTAAATAACGAGTATCTATTTCACTAATACCTGTAACATCGTTTTCTTCCATAGCATCGCCTAATGTTTTAGTATATCTAAAGTTTGATGGTAAATCATTATATTCTCTAACAATGAAACCTGAAATATAAATATTTTTTGATTCATAATCTTCCTCAGTTAATCCATAATTACCAATTAATGGATAAGTCATACATACCATCTGTCCGCAGTAAGATGGGTCAGATAATATTTCTTGATATCCAACCATAGAAGTATTGAAGACTAACTCTGCGATTTTTTTACTTTTTGAACCAAAACTTTTTCCATAGAGAACTACACCATTTTCTAAGATTAGTTTTTTATCGTTCATTATACCACCTCGTTTAGATTTATTTTCCTATTCTATTATAGTGCGATATTAATAAAATTTATAATTTTAATTTCTTATTTTTATTATAAGTTATAGTTATGAATAAGCTATAAAGCCATATTTCATACTTATAACTAATAATTATTTGTCATTTTTCTTGTTTTCAAATTTATTTTTCTTTTGATTATAATCAATTTCTACAGGATAAACTCCTGAAAAACATCCATCACAACACTTGCATTTTGAGTTATATGGAAGTTTATGAGCATTTTCAACAGATAAGTAAGCTAAGCTATCAGCACCTATTACTTTAGCTATTTCATCAATACTATCATACTTACAAGCAATTAGATTTTCCTTACTATCTATATCAGTACCAAAGAAGCAAGGATATTTAAATGGAGGAGCACTTACTCTTAAATGAACCTCTTTAGCTCCATTATCTTTAAGTAGCTTCACAATTCTTGCAGAAGTAGTACCTCTAACAATAGAATCATCTACTAAAATAACTCTTTTTCCATTAACACTTTCTTTAATTACATTAAGCTTAATTTGAACAGTTGATTCTCTATCCTTTTGTTCTGGCTTAATAAAGCTTCTACCTATATATTTGTTTTTAACAAAGCCATAATCAAATGGTATACCACTTTCTCTAGAATAGCCTAGTGCAGCGGTTATCCCTGAATCAGGTACACCTATAACTACATCGGCTTCAACTGGTTTTTCCTTTGATAGAAGAGCTCCAGCAAGTAGTCTAGAGTGATATATACTAGAGTTTTCTACAATAGAATCTTCTCTAGCAAAATAGATGTATTCAAAGATACATATTTTATGTTCATTTTGCTTAGTTTCAATAGATTTAATACCATCTTTAGATATAACAACAATTTCTCCTGGTTTTATCTCTCTAATGAATTTAGCACCTATAGTATCAATGGCGCATGATTCACTACTTATAACATAACCGCCAGTACTTGTTTGTCCTAAGCATAATGGTCTAAAACCAGTTGGATCTCTAAAAGCAATCAATTTTGATGGGCTCATAGCTATACAAGAATAAGCACCATCAATTAGACTCATTGTTCTTTCTATAGCTTCTTCAATAGATTTTGATGTTAAACGCTCTTTAACAATAGAATAAGCTATATCTTCAGTGTCACTAGAGCCATGAAAGATTGCTCCTTCAAGTTCAAATTTTTCTCTTATAGAGCTTGCATTAGTTAAGTTTCCATTATGAACTAAAGCAAGATTACCTTTTAAGTGTTTTACAACAAGAGGTTGAACATTATTGATGTTATTAGAACCAGTAGTAGAATATCTAACATGACCTATAGCCATATTAGAGTGATTTAGTTTCTTTAAAGCCTCTTTATCAAAGACATCGCTAACTAATCCTACACCCTTATGACAATCAATTACACCATCATCACATATGGCAATACCACATGCTTCTTGACCTCTGTGTTGCAAGGCATAAAGCCCAAGGTAAACTTCTTGGGCTAAATTAGTAGATTCATTTTCATATACGCCAAATACACCACATTCTTCATGAATAGAATCAAACATAATATCACTTCCTATTTTCCGCTATTACCATAGTTTTTAAGTACTCTAGCTGATGGGTCACTAACATTACAGTTTTCCCAATTTTTGTTAGGCATCCAGAAGTCAACAATCATTTCAGCTTGATTTGGATAGTACTTTTCAAAGATTTCTCTATATAAAAGTGATTCCTTTGTAAATGGCTTACTAAAGCTATATTTCTTAATTTTTTCTTCATATTCTTTATCAGTATATAATGAGTTAGCATATTCTTTTAAATAGTCAACCATAGAGTGACCTACGGCATCAGAGAACGCTGCTTTTTCTCTCATTAAAATACTTTCAGGTAAATAATCTCCTCTAAAGGCATTTCTAAGTAGATATTTACCCATGTTGTATTTGTTTAATTTCTTTTCTGGGTTTATTCTTAAAACATAATTTACAAAGTCTAGATCACCAAATGGTACTCTAGCTTCTAGTGAGTTACTTGATATACATCTATCTGCACGAAGAACATCATACATATGAAGCTCTCTAACTCTCTTTAAGGATTCATCTTGGAATTCTTTAGCGTTAGGTGCAAAGTCAGTATATTTATAACCAAATAATTCATCACTTATTTCACCTGTTAGAAGAACTCTAATATCAGTAGTCTTATGTATAGCCTTACATATTAAATACATACCAATGGATGCTCTAATAGTTGTAATATCATAAGTAGCTAATACTTCAATAACTTCCTCTAAGGCATTAATTACATCATCTTTAGTGATTATTATTTCATGATGATTTGAATGAATATAATCCGCAACTATCTTAGCATATTTTAAATCAATAGCATCAGTAGACATACCTATAGCAAATGTTTCTATAGGATGCTTTAATATTTTCTGGGCAATTGCGCATACTAAAGAGGAATCAAGACCACCTGATAGTAAGAATCCTATTTTAGCATCCGCATCTAATCTTTTTTCTACACCCTTTACTAATTTATCATGAATGTTTTTAGCTATTAATTCCATTGAATCATCATTGTATTCACTTTCTTTAACATCAGCAATGTTATTGTAGTATGTAAATTTACCATCCTTATAATAACATCCTGGTGGAAAAGGAGTAATCTTTTCTACTAGATATTTAAGGTTTTTAGGTTCTGAAGCAAAGGCAATATTACCTTCTTTATCATAACCATAATAAAGAGGTCTAATACCAATTGGATCACGGCTAGCAATATAAGTTTTTGTTTTTTCATCATAAATGATAAGTGCATATTCAGCATCTAACATTTTAAACATTTCTACTCCATATTTTTCATATAATGGAAGTAGTATTTCACAGTCAGAATCACTTATAAATTCATAGCCTTCCTTAATTAGTTCATCCTTCATTTTTCTAAAACCATAGATTTCTCCATTACATACAACCATATTACCATTACGAATAAATGGCTGCATACCTTCATCATGTAATCCCATAATTGATAATCTATGGAAAGCTAAATATCCAGTTTCTGTTTTTACTATTTTTGACATATCAGGACCACGAGAAATTGTCGTTTCAAAGCCTTTTTTGAATTCTTCGTAGTTTTTATGATATGAATAACCCATAATCGAACACATATACATTACCTCACTATAAATGCTTATATGTGTTAGGCCTAAACCTAACACATAAGCAAATTTATTATTCCATTTCAGCTTCCATTAAAGCAGCTTTACCAGTTTCACCTGTTCTAACCTTAACAACATTTACTACATCATATACGAAGATCTTACCATCACCAATGTGACCAGTATATAATGTCTTTTTAGCTGTTTCAATGGCTTTACTTACATTATCACTTGTAGTGACAATGTCAACTTGAATTTTAGGAAGAAGAGTAGCTTCAACAGCAACACCTCTATAATATTCAGGTTTACCTTTTTGTACACCGCAACCCATTACATGGCTTACAGTCATACCATTTATACCTATCTTAACCATTGCATTCTTCAAAGAATCAAGCATACGTTCTTTACATATAATCTCGATCTTTGTGAATGCACCAGCTGAAGCATGCGAGGTTTGTGGGATAACAGTATCATTTTCACTCAAATGAGAAACTGTAATTGCTTCAGCTTGTGGTACATCCCCTACAGTAGCTATTACACCATAGTCTAAAGCTTCTGGAGCTTGTGCAAAGCCTGCATAAGCTGTGATTAAACCATGTTCTGTAACGTCTAATCCTTTTAATTCATCTTCGGCATCAGCACGAAGACCAATAGTCTTTTTAATGATAATGAATGTTGGAATGATTGTTGCTGCTGTCCAAGCTATAATAGCTAAGATTCCTAAGAATTGAACACCAAGAACTTTTAATCCTTCAGCAAAGTCTGTTCCATGAATTAATGCATAGATTGGACCATCTACACCATTAATTGAACTTGATGTAGCGAATAGACCTGCAGCAATTGTTCCCCAAATACCATTTGCTAAGTGAACACCACAAGCACCTACTGGGTCATCAATATGACACTTTAAGTCTAACATTTCAACTACAACAACTACTAAGATACCACTTACAGCACCAATAATGATTGTACCGATGATATCTACTGCTTGACAACCAGCTGTGATTGCTACTAAGCCAGCTAAGCTAGCGTTTAGACACATTGATACATCTGGTTTTCCATTCTTAATCCAAGTAAATAATAATGTTACACATGTTGCAACTGCTGGAGCAACAGTAGTAGTAGCAAAGATTTGACCTAATTCAGTAATGCTCTTTGCTGCTGCACCGTTAAATCCATACCATCCAAACCATAAGATGAAGCATCCTAGAGCTCCAAGTGGAATAGAATGACCTTGGATGGCATTAACTTTTGTTACTTTTCCATTTTCATCTTTAACATATTTACCAAGTCTAGCACCTAAGAAGATTGCACCTATTAAAGCACATACACCACCAACAGTATGAATAGCAGCAGAACCAGCAAAATCAATGAATCCTAATTTTGATAGCCATCCGCCACCCCATACCCAGTGAGCTTCAATTGGGTAAATAACTAATGAAATAACAAATGAATAAATACAATATGAGATAAACTTTGTACGTTCTGCCATAGCACCTGAAACAATTGTTGCGGCTGTAGCACAGAATACTAAGTTAAATACAAAGTTTGACCAATCAAAACTTTCAAAATTATTGAATAATCCAATTGTTGGAATACCGATAAAACCACCTAAGGCATCTTCACCTAAAAGTAGTCCTCCACCAAGAAGCACGAATGCTACTGTACCAATACAGAAATCCATTAAGTTTTTCATAATGATATTTCCTGCATTCTTTGCTCTTGTAAAACCAGTTTCTACCATAGCGAAGCCAGCTTGCATAAAGAATACAAGTGCTGCACCAATTAAAAACCAAACACTAAATACAGCTTGTAAAGCTTCCATATATATTTCCTCCTATCTTACACCGAATAGAAGATCTCCATAAGATGGATATGGCCAGAATGATTTATCAACCTTAGCTTCAATTCCATCAATAACAGTTCTTATTTCTTCCATTAATGGTAGTACTTTTTCTTTATAATATAATGAGATTTCTTCAACAGAAGATGTTGGTTTAGATTCTAAGACTTTTTCTAAATCTAATTTTAGAGAATATGCCTTAGCTAAGCCATTTGATATATCATCTAATTGTGCTGATTCATAATCAACATTAGCACTTAAGCTCTTTTTGATTGCTACTGTATCAGCTAATGATTTAGTATATTTTGATATAGCTGGAAGTAGATCCTTATTAACCATATCAAGTACTGTTAATGCTTCAATATTAACAATCTTTTGATAATGCTCTTGAGCGATTTCATATCTTGCATGAATTTCATCTAATGTATAAACATTATGTGATGTGAATAATTGTTTGTTCTTATCATGTAAGTAGTAAGGTAGAGCTTCTGGAGTAGACTTTAAGTTTAATAGTCCACGCTTAGTAGCTTCTTTAACCCATGATTCATCATAACCATTACCATTAAAGATAATACGTTTATGTTCAATAATAGTTTTCTTAACTAATTGATGTAAATCTTCTTTAAAGTTCTTAGACTTTTCAAGAACATCAGCAAATTGCTTTAATTCTTCAGCAACTGCTGTATTTAACATGATGTTTGCGCAAGAAATTGATTCGCTTGAACCAAGTGCTCTAAATTCGAATTTGTTACCTGTGAATGCAAATGGACTTGTACGGTTTCTATCTGTAGAGTCCTTTGGAAGTTTAGGTAATACGTCCGCACCAATCTTTAATGAACCACTTGCCTTGCTTAATAAAGGCTTATCTGTTTCTATGGCATCTAAAACAGCTTGTAATTCATCACCAACGAAGATTGAAATGATTGCTGGTGGTGCCTCGTTTGCACCTAGACGGAAGTCGTTTCCAGCAGAAGCGACGCTTATTCTAAGTAGATCTTGATATTCATCTACAGCTTTGATAACAGCTGTTAAAAATAGCAAGAATTGGGCATTTTCTATAGGTGTATCTCCTGGCTCTAAAAGGTTAATACCAGTATTTGTTGAGATAGACCAGTTATTATGTTTACCACTACCATTTACCCCCTTAAATGGCTTTTCATGTAGTAAGCATACTAGATTATGCTTTTTAGCAACTTTCTGCATAATTTCCATTGTAATTTGGTTATGGTCAGCAGCAATATTTGTTGTTGCAAATATAGGAGCTAACTCATGTTGTGCAGGAGCTACTTCATTATGTTCAGTTTTAGCTAAAATTCCAAGCTTCCATAATTCTTCATTTAAATCATTCATGAAGGCTTGTACTCTAGGTTTAATTACACCGAAGTAGTGATCTTCAAGTTCTTGACCCTTTGGTGCACTTGCTCCAAATAGTGTTCTACCTGTATAAATTAAATCCTTTCTCTTATCATACATATCCTTATCTACTAGGAAGTATTCTTGTTCAGGACCTACTGTAGTTTTAACAGAAGTAACATTTTCATTACCAAATAGTTTTAAAACTCTTAAAGCCTGCTTATTAATTGCTTGCATACTTCTAAGTAGTGGAGTTTTCTTATCTAGTGCCTGTCCACCATATGAACATAAGGCTGTAGGAATACATAAGCATTTATCTTTAATGAATGCATAGCTTGTTGGATCCCATGCAGTATATCCTCTAGCTTCACAAGTTGCTCTTAAGCCTCCAGATGGAAAACTTGATGCATCAGGTTCACCTTTAACAAGTTCCTTACCTTTAAATTCCATAATGATTCTGCCATCAGAATCAGGAGAAATGAAACTGTCATGCTTTTCAGCAGTAACACCAGTCATTGGTTGGAACCAGTGAGTATAATGTGTAGCACCTTGTTCAATAGCCCAATCCTTCATAGCTTGAGCTACGCTATTAGCAACACTAATGTCTAACTCCTTCCCATCACTAATTGTCCTTTTTAGTGATTTATAAACATCTGAAGATAGTCTTGATTTCATTACTTTGTCATCAAATACTAGACTTCCAAAATACGACTCTAACTGTTTCATAAATACACCTCCTAAAGTTTATAAAACAAAAAAAGGCAGGCACTTATTGATTTCTCAATCCGGCGCCATTGCCTTTCTACGCCTTCATTGTATATCTTAAAAAGCAATCTGTCAACATGCAAAAAATATGAAAATGCTTTCACTAAAAATGCCCGTTTTTAGCCATTTTTTTATATAATATTATTAATATTTATATTTAATATAAATCAAAATTATATGTGGGCTATTTTTTTCAAAAAACATTTTTTTCCTTATTGACATAAAAAAAATAGAAGTGTTATAATACATTCGAACAAGGGCGTTCAAAAAGAAATTACAAGTTTCTTTAGCGCCCTTTTTTATTTTTATATTTTTATGCGAGGTGGAAAATATGGGATATTTAAAGGAAGACGTAATCAACTACGTTAATGAAGAAGATGTTAAATTCATTAGATTATTATTTCTTGATGCTTATGGAAAGCAAAAGAATATAGCAATAATGACTAATGAACTAGAAGCAGTATTCAACTTTGGCTACACTATTAGCTCAAGTAGTGTATTAGACTCTTTAAGTGGAAAAGTAGTCTTATGGCCAGATCCAAATACTATTTCAGTATTACCTTGGAGACCATCAACAGGTAAGGTAATTAAAATGTTTTGTGATATAAAAAATCAAGATGGAACTGATTTTGATTTATCAGGTAGACAAATATTAAAGAAAGCAATTGAATATGCAGATTCAAAAGGTGTATCAATTTTCCTTAGAACTGAATTTGAATTTTATTTATTTAAACTAGATGCTGATGGAAATGTTACAAATATACCTTATGATAATGCAGGATATATGGATGTTGCTCCGCTAGATAAAGGTGCAGATATAAGAAGAGCAATTTGCTTAACATTATCTGAAATGCATATTAATACTTGTGGTTCATTCCATGCA
>JAILIR010000223.1 GCA_024695185.1 bacterium
AGATAGTTTTTTAATTGAATATATATAATATATGTAATATAATTATATGTGTATTTTATATATTAAGGGGGAATACAAATTGAAGAAAATAAACAAGTTTTTATTTGTAGGTTTATTTGCTTTAATGTTATTTGGATGTAGTAAAAAGACGACAAAAGATAATAAAACTTCAAGTAATACAACAACAAAAACAAACACAACTACAGAAAACAAGAATTTATGCACAATTAAATTTGATCTAAATAATGGAGAAGGACATATAGATGATGTTGTTGTTGAAAAAGGTGGTAAAATAGAGAAACCAACTGAGCCTACTAGAAAGGGTTATACATTTGATGGTTGGTATTGTGAAGGTGAAAAGTGGTCATTTGTCGGTTATTTTGTAACTGAAGATATGACTTTAGTTGCTAACTGGGTTTTAGATAAATATTCTATTACATTAAACAATGAAGTAGAAGGATTAACAATTTCAGGAGTAACTAGTGGTGACAAATATGACCATAATAGTGAAATCACTTTAACAGCTTCAAATATTCCAAGTGGTAAAATTATAAAGTGGAGTAGAAGTGATGGAGTTGAATTTATTGGAAGCACATATAAATTTAATCTTCCAAATGAAAACATAACAATTACAACTACTACTGTAATTTGTTATACAAGAGAGGGTAATAAGATTTATTTCGGTACATATCCACAAACTTATGTAACTGATGATACATTAGTTAGTGAGTTAAATACTTTAGCAGGAAACCTTCCTTCATCTGATAATTTGTATAATTGGAATGATTATAATTATTATTTAGCAGAAAACGTTGCTAGTTATATGTTCTATCAAGATATAGATTATGATAATAATGGGACATACGATTATAGAGGAGTATACTTTACTGCATATAGGCCAAAATCACATTTAGCAAATGCCGCTGCTAGTTACCAAAGCACTAATGGTTATTCAACTAATACAGTTTATTGGTTTAATTATGACCCAATTGAATGGAATATTATAACAGAATCAGATGGTAAAGCAACGCTTCTTGCTAATTTGATATTAGATAGCCAACATTTCCAAGTGCCATCCCATAGCGATGCTTATAGAAATAATTACGAAAAATCTGAAATAAGACAATGGTTAAATAATGATTTCTATAATACAGCATTTAAATCATATGAAAAATCAATTATTCAATTAACAGCGGTAGATAATAGTCTTGAATCTACAAATCAAAGTGAGAATGATTATGTATGTAATGATACAGAAGATTATGTATTCTTATTATCCCATAAGGAAGCTGTAACTTATATGACATCAAACTCAGCTAGACAAGCAAAAGGATCAGATTACGCAAAAGCTCAAGGAGTATATTGTAATAATGGCTATAGTTTTTGGTGGTTACGCTCGCCTTTTAACGAATATAATTACACTGCTAATTTTGTAGATGAAGATGGTAATGTTCGTGGCGGAGGAGTATATTATTCTCATTATGGTGTTCGTCCAGCTATTTGTATTGAACTTTAATAAAAAACATATAAAAAGAATCGCTTAATTATGCGATTCTTTTTTTATTACTATTAAAGCTTCTTTATTCTTATATTTCTCTTTTACAGTGTAATTTAAATCTTTAATTTCATCTATTATTTTATTAAATTCATCCATTCCACCATCATGTGCTCTATATGAACAAATAATCATTATTCCATCATCATTTAATAAATCATAACATTTTCTAATAGCTTTTTCAGGTGTATAATCTTGTGTTTTAACTTTCCTGTTAGAACCAGGTAAGAAGCCTAGATTGAATATTATTAAATCAGCTTTTAGATTATAATTTGGTATATTATTAAAATCATCATTATAAAGCTTAACATTATTTATATAATATAGTTTAGATTCAGTACGCTTTATGGCAAGCTTTTGAATATCAAACGAATGAACCTCTCTATAAAATTTAGATAAATAAATAGTATCATGACCATTACCACATGTAGCATCTATAGCTAATTCTTTATTTTTATGATCTCTAATTATTTTTCTAGCATCCTTTACTATCTTAGAATATTTAATAGGTACTGGATCATATTTAGGTTTAAATAATCTATTACATTTAAGTAGACGCTTTGTAGTTAAAAACGAGGCATAGAAAAAGTTGTACCTAGAATATGCTTGTCTTGCATATTCGCTACATGTAGGTCTATGACGACATCTATAATGTATTTCATCAGGTACATTTTTTTGGTAATCTTCAATTCCTTTTACAATCCATTTGTTTTTCATAATTCATACCTCAAAGTTATTATATCATTTTTTTCAAAACAATTGCATAAATCATTATTTAATAATATAATTAATATAAGAAATATTAATAAGGCAAGACTATGTGCCTTGGCTTTTTTAATAGGATAGGAGGAATATTTATGGAATTAGAATTTTTTAAATGTAATCATTGTGGGCAAATTATTAAGAAGGTAGTAGATACTAATGTACCTGTAGTATGTTGCGGAAGTAAGATGGAAAAAATAACTCCAAATACAACTGATGCTGCTAAAGAAAAACATGTACCTATGATTGATATTGAAGATAATATCGTTAAAGTATGTGTAGGAAGTGTAGAACATCCTATGACTGAAGCTCATTTAATCGAATGGATTATTTTACTTACTGATAAAGGTAGTTACAAATACAACTTCAAAGCAAATGATAAGCCTGAATGTATATTCATTTTAAGAAAAGATGAAAAAGTTATTCATGCATATGCATACTGTAACTTACATGGACTTTGGATGGCATAATATGAAAGAAATAAGAAATAATATTTTTTATGTAGGTGTAAATGACCATTTAATTGATTTATTTGAAGGACAATATGTTGTTGAAAATGGTATGGCTTATAATTCATATGTCATTATGGATAAGAAAATAGCCATAATGGATACTGTAGATAAGAATTTTACTCATGAATGGTTAGATAATATCGCGTCCGTATTAAATGGAAAGAAACCTGACTATTTAATCGTTCAACATATGGAACCAGATCATAGTGCCAATATTAAACATTTTTTAGATGCTTATCCTAAAGCAACAGTAGTAGGAAACGATAAAACATTTAACATGATGCAAAACTTCTTTGGTGATAAAATAGCACCAAATAGATTAGTTGTTAAAAATAATGATACTTTAAATCTTGGAACTCATGAATTAACATTTGTTTTTGCTCCAATGGTACACTGGCCAGAAGTAATGGTAACATATGATAGCTATGCTAAAACATTATTCTCTGCTGATGGCTTTGGTAAGTTTGGAGCACTTGATGTTGATGAAGAATGGGATTGTGAAGCACGTAGATATTACTTTGGTATAGTAGGTAAATATGGAGCACAAGTACAAAATCTACTTAAAGTTGCAAAAACGCTAGATATAGAGGTTATTTGCCCTTTACATGGTCCAATATTAGATAAAGATTTGGCTCACTATATTAATCAATATGATACTTGGAGTAGCTATGGAATAGAAACTGATGGTGTATTTATTGCCTATACTTCAGTATATGGAAATACTAAACAAGCTGCATTAGAATTAGCTGAAAAATTAAAAGAAAAGGGATGCCCTAAAGTGGCTATATCAGACTTAGCAAGAAGTGATATGGCTGAAAATGTTGAAGATGCATTTAGATATGGAAAGATAGTTTTAGCTACTACAACATATAATGCAGAAATATTCCCTTTTATGAATGAATTTATTAATCATTTAGTTGAAAGAAATTATCAAAATAGAACTATAGGTATCATTGAAAATGGAAGTTGGGCACCTATGGCTAAAAAGGTAATTCTAGCAAAACTAGAAAAGTGTAAAAATATTACTTATCTAGAAAACAATCTAACAATCAAATCAGCCTTAACTAAAGAAAATAGAGAAACTCTAGATTTAATGGCAAATGAATTATGTAAAGATTATATTGCGAAAAATGATAATCTAGCTAATAAGCATGATTTAACTGCCTTATTCAAAATAGGATATGGTTTATATGTTATTACATCTAATGATGGTAAGAAAGATAATGGCTTTATTTGTAATACCGTAACTCAAGTAACAAATAATCCTAATAGAGTTGCCGTAACTATTAATAAAGATAATTATTCACACCATATCATTAAACAAACAGGATTAATGAATGTTAATGTCTTAAGTGTAGAAGCACCATTTAGTGTTTTTGAAAAGTTTGGTTTTGTTAGTGGTAGAACTAAAGATAAATTTGAAGGTGAAGAATTATCTAAATCTGATAATGGTTTAGTATATTTAGATAAGTATATTAACTCATTCATGTCTTTAAAGGTAGAACAATACTTGGATTTAGGAACTCATGGAATGTTTATATGTTCTATAACTGAATCAAGAGTTATAACTGATAAAGAAACTATGACTTATTCATATTATCAAGATAAAGTTAAGCCAAAACCTCAAACTGAAGGTAAAAAAGGTTATGTATGTACAGTATGTGGATACATTTATGATGAAACTGATGAACTACCTGAAGATTTTGTTTGTCCATTATGTAAACATGGCGCAAGTGATTTTGAAAAAATTAAATAATTAAAGGGACTAGATATTTATCTAGTCTTTTTTTATGTTATAATCGTAATAGAGGTGATCAATATGAAAGAAACATTAGAATTTTTAGAAAGTGCTGGAGTATATTATTTAGCTACATGTAAAGGTAATACTCCATATGTTAGACCTTTTGGAACAATTAATTTATATAATAATAAGCTATATATTCAAACAGGTAAAGTAAAGAATTGTTATAAAGAAATGATAGATAATCCAAATGTAGAATTAAGTGCATTTAAAGATGGTAAGTGGATTAGAATTAGTGCTAAAGTAGTATCTGATGACTCTTTTGAAGCTAAGAAGAGTATGCTAGATAAGTATCCTAATTTAAGAGCTATGTATAATGAGAATGATGGTAATACTATCGTTTTATATTTAACTGATGTAACATCAACTATTTATTCATTTACAGAAGCTCCTGTTACATTTAAGTTTTAATTATTTACAAACAATTCTTAATATTATATAATATTAAAGGTGATTTTAGTGGTAGACGAAAAAAAAGTTGAGGAAATATTTGATATATTTCAAGAATGCGCAGTATTCTTATATGACAATTTAAAACTAAATTATTATGAAAGTATTAAGCTTATCGCAAACTCTATTCTTGATAAAGGAAGTATAGATATTGATAAAGATTTAATGCTTAAATTCAAAAGAAGAATTAATAAATTTAGAGAAGATTATAATGTTGAAGAACTAAGAAAAGGGTTTACTTATGTCTTTTTAAATTGTTTTAGAGAAATGAACTGGGCTAATAATATCACACCAGATACTATCACTTATTTTATAAATTACTTAGTAGATAAATTATATCCTAAAAAGAAAATATCTATCCTAGATCCTTGTATAGGCTGTGGTAATTTATTGTTTGGCGTATCAAATAATAGAACAGTATCAGCCCTTTATGGTATAGATAATGATGATTCTATGATAGAACTATCAAAAATAATGGGTAACTTTATTGAACCTATTAGCCTATTCTATCAAGATACATTAACTGTTGATTTAGAAAATATTGATTTAATAGTAAGTGATTTACCAAATGATACAAAATTTACTTATGATTTCATTGCCCATCATATCCAAACTATAAAAGAAGATGGATATATGTTACTTATTATGAATAATGATTTCTTTAATAATGTAGATGTTGAGAAGAAAGCTTTATTTGAAAAATATGGAACAATGCAAGGAATTATAGAATTACCTGATAGCTTCTTTAAAAATAGTAAAAAAAGTATTGTGATTATTAAAAGAAGCCTTACTAAAGTTAAAAACTTCTTGATTGCGAAAATGCCAGATGTAAATGATACAAACGCAATGCAAGAGTTCTTAAATAAAATAGAATATTGGTTTATTAATGGAGGAAATTAGAAATGAAAATTATGGTTGTTAATGCTGGCTCATCATCAGTAAAATTTCAATTATTTGAAATGCCAGAAGAAAAAGTTATTGCTGCTGGAGTAGTAGAAAGAATTGGTATTAAAGATTCTATCTATACTATTAAGTATAATGGTAAGAAAAACGAACAAATTATGGATGTTAAAGACCACAATGAAGCAGTTGAAATGATTTTAAAAGATTTAGTAAAACTTGGAATCTTAAAATCATTAGATGAAATCAAGGGTGTAGGTCATAGAATTGTGCAAGGTGGAGAATTCTTCAAGTCAAGTGTATTATTAAATGAAGAATACATTCAAAAGATTGATGAATTAGCTGCTTTAGCTCCACTTCACAATAAAGCACACGTTATTGGTATTAGAGCATGTCAAAAGGCTCTACCAAATGTACCAATGGTTGCTGTATTTGATACAACATTCCATCAAACAATGGCTGTAGATGCTTATATGTATGCACTACCATATGAATGGTATACAAAATACAAAGTAAGAAAATATGGTGCACATGGTACAAGCCATAGATATGTATCTAGAAGAATTGCTGATTTACTAGGTTTAGATTACAATAATTCAAAAATTATTGTTTGTCATATCGGTAATGGTGCAAGTATTTCTGCTGTTAAAAATGGTAAGTGTGTTGATACATCAATGGGTCTAACACCACTTGGAGGTATTCCAATGGGAACTCGTTGTGGAGATATCGATCCATCTGTAGTTGAATTTATGTGCAATAATGCAGGCTATACAGTTCAAGAAGTAACAACAATGCTTAATAAGAAGAGTGGATACCTTGGAATGAGTAATGGTGTTGGTCAAGATACTAGAGATATCAAGAAAGGTATGCTTGAAGGAAATGAATTATGCAAAAACACTTTTGAAATTCAATCAAAGAGAATTGTAGATTTCGTTGCAGCTTATTATGTATATATGGGTGGATGTGATGCTATAGCATTTACTGCTGGTGTTGCTGAAAACATTCCTTACTTAAGACAAAGAGTTGTTGAAAGACTAGAATGCTTAGGAGCTAAGCTAGACTATAAACAAAATGATACATTATCTGATGAAAGAAGAATTTCTACACCAGATTCAAAAATGGAAATTTGGATTGTTCCAACTAACGAAGAATTATTAATCGCTAGAGATACAATTGAATTTGCTAATTTAAAGTAAAAAAAAATAAAAATTGTCCGTTTGGGCAATTTTTTTATGATTTTGTAGTATAATATGCCTAAAGGTGACCTTTATGAAAAGATTTATAATTTTAATTACAACTTTAGTTTTAATGTGCTCTCTTGTTTCTTGTAGTAGATCTACATCGAATCCAACTACTGAGCCAAGCCAACCTACTACGCAGGAGCCTACTACTACAACACATAATAATGAGGATGATGAACTTATGAATAAAACTTTATTTTTAAAAATTGGTAATACTGAAGTTGATGCTAGTTGGCTTGATAATGATTCCGTTACAGCATTAAAGAAACTAGCGAAAGATAACCTTACTATCAAAATGCATATGTATGGTGGTTTCGAGCAAGTTGGTTCTTTAGGAACATCAATTACATCAGCTGATACCAGAATTACTACTTCGCCAGGAGACATTGTTTTATATTCATCTAAACAAATAGTAATCTTCTATGATTCAAATACATGGGCTTATACTAAACTAGGTCACATCAATTTATCTAAGAGTGAACTAACTGACTTATTAGGCGATGGTGATGTAACCATTGCAATAACCTTAAAATAAAAACACCGCTAGATTTTACTCTAGATAGTTATCGTTCATATGTTGTGTGCACATTTGGACGATTTTTTTTATTTTTTTTCAAAGATTTTGGCACCTCGTCCGTATATATAGGTTAGAGGTGATAAAAATATGAAGAAATTTTTACTATTATTAATTGTGCCTTTATGCTTTTTTGGCGTAATAAAAAAAGCGAAAGCTGATAATACATCAGGCTATGAAATAAGGTTTTATGAAACGGAGTGTTATGTCCCTATAGGGGGTAATGTTTATGATTATCTTCCTACAGCATATGTATATGATACTTTATATGACTGTTTTGAAACAGATGAGAATATGAGTTATACATATAACTATCAAGGTATTAAATTTGAAAACATTAATACCTCAAGGCCAGGCCACTCTATAGGATACATGTATGCTTATAATGCTAATTATTCATGCCCTATGAAGCTTCAAAAAATAGATGTATATGTTTATGATGATGAAGCACCTATTGTTAGTGTAGACACATTAATTTTAAAAAGGTATAATGAAGAATTAAATATCTTGGATTATGTAGCATATAGCGATAATGCAAGTGGCTTATGTACGGTTGAATTAATAGGAGAAGCTACACTAGATGTAGTAGATAGTTATGGCTTAACTGTGAGAGTTTCTGACTCTTCAGGTAACTACACAGATAAGGCAATTTCTATTAGAGTATATGATGATATAGAGCCTATTATTGAGTGCGATGATGTTATTGAAATACCTATTAATAGTACTTTTAATAAGGCTGATTATTTTAAGGTTTATGATGATTATGATGGCAATCTTGAATATGAAATAGAAGATATTGATACAACCAAATTTGGTGAAAAAAATATCACTATAACAGCTACTGATTCATCGGGTAATACAATAAGTAAAACCATACTTATTAAAATACTTGATGATATTAAACCAATACTTACAGTTAATAGTTATAATCTAAATGTTATGGAAGATTATGACCTATTAGATAACATTATAGAACTAAGTGATA
>JAILIR010000231.1 GCA_024695185.1 bacterium
GATGAAGGTACATCATATCATTATGTTCCATCAAGTGATTTCATAGCTTCTCTAAACATATTCTTATCTGCAGTAAATATACCTACTTCATTAAATATAAGAGCAATACACCCTAAAAACGCCATAACAAGCATCAAAAGCATATTGAAAAAGTTTGCTCTTGCTTCCTGGTATAGGTATACAGATTTATGTGTTAACTTATCATTTCAAGCAACACTTTTAATGGCTATACCACCTATCGTTGTTGCTCAGTATAAAAATGATAAGAAATTATTTGCTTTGGTAATAGTTGCTACTGCCATAATGGTACCTATCGTTGTATATGGTAGTTATTTTATGGGAATGTATGATGCAAACCTATTAAAACCATTGACAGCTGAAGAAGCTGCTGAGTTAGAAAATAGATTCCATAATTTTAGTGCTCATAGAGCTTTAGAAATATTCTTCCACTATGTAATGACTAAAATGTTATGTATTGCAGCTATTGATTTTATTGCTATAACTATTACTAGACGTACAGCATTTATGCTAGATACTCAAGATATGTTAAACAATGTAATAGTTGAAGAAAAAGAAGAAAAAACTATTATGCAACAAAATGTTATTGAAGATTTAGCCGATGTAGTAGAAACAAGAGATCTAGAAACAGGAGATCATATTAAACGAACTAAATTATATGTTAATATACTCGCTAATGCACTAAAGAATACTGATAAATATAAAGAAATATTAACAGAAGAAAAAATTGAACTTATGACAAGCGCAGCTCCACTTCATGATATAGGTAAAATTGGAGTAAGTGATTTGATTTTGTGTAAAAAAGGTAGACTTAATGATGAAGAGTTTAATATCATGAAAACTCATACTACTATAGGTGGAGAAATTATCAAGAAAATACTTAACGACTTAAAAGATGAAAGATATTTAAATATGGCATACGATATAGCTTTATGTCACCATGAAAAGTGGAATGGATTAGGTTATCCTAATGGACTAAAGGGAGAAGAAATCCCTCTATCAGCCCGTATTATGGCTATTGCGGATGTATTTGATGCACTGATTTCAAAGAGATGCTATAAAGAACCAATGCCTATAGATGATGCTATAGAGATAATAATAAAAGATGCAGGAACTCATTTTGACCCATATATTGTTGAAGTATTTAAAACAATATTACCTGAGTTTAAAGCAGCCGCAGAGAAAAAAATCTAAAACACGTTTCAAACGTGTTTTATTTTTTATATTTTGATGTTAAAATAAAAATGTAAATTACGATATAAGAAGGATTTAAATATGATTAGGGTAACTCATTTGTCTAAGACTTACAAAGCAAAGAAAAAAAGAAATGATACTCATGCCATAAAGGATATGACTTTTACACTTCCAAACACTGGTATGATTTTTATTGTTGGTAAAAGTGGCTCAGGCAAATCAACATTACTTAATATTTTAGGTGGGCTTGATGACTTTGATGGTGGTAGTGTAATAGTTGATGGTAATAACTTAGGTGAAATGAGCCATGATGATTTTAATAGATATAGAAGTAGTTATGTATCATTTATCTTCCAAGACCATTTTTTGGTTGATGATTTAAGTTTAATAGATAATGTAGGTATTAGTCTAAATGTCTTAAATATGGATGACTATAATTTAACAAGTGAAGCACTAGAATCAGTTGATTTAATTAATAAAGCTAATAGTTTGCCTAAAGAACTATCAGGTGGAGAACGTCAAAGAGGAGCTGTAGCTAGAGCAATAGTTAAAAAGCCTAAATTGATATTATGCGATGAACCTACTGGAAACCTTGATGATTATAATACAAAGCTTGTATTTGATCTTCTTAAAAAGTTATCTAAAGAAAGCTTAGTAGTAGTTGTATCACATGATTTAGATAGCGCAAATATTTATGCGGATAGAATATTAGAAATATTTGATGGAACTATTTTATCTGACGAGGAGAAAAATGCGAATTATAGCGATAATTTGATTGTTACTAGTGAAAACATTAAAATACCTTTTAATAGAACATTAAGTAATAGTGATATTGATTTAATTAATAAAAATATTGAAAATAAGAAACTC
>JAILIR010000007.1 GCA_024695185.1 bacterium
TGATAGTACCACGGTGCGAAAGTAGGAAGTTGCCAGGCAATCTCTTTATTTGCCTACATAGCTCAGTTGGTTAGAGCACCTGACTGTTAATCAGGGGGTCCTAGGTTCAAGTCCTAGTGTGGGCGCCATTTTTATTTATAAAGGCCAAAAAGCCTTTTTATTTTATTTATAATTAAAATATTTGAGCAATAAAAAAAGGCGATTTTTCGCCTTATTTTTGTTATTTACTATTTTCTCTTCTATCTTTACCAATGAAGAAGTAAGCTCTTAACTCTGGACCACAGTGAGAACCAATTGTTGGTCCCATTAATGTAATATATAAATCTTTAAAGCCAATTTCTTTTTGGATTCTTTCACCTAATTCTTTAGCTTTTTCTAAACAATCTGCATGACAAATATATAATGTTTGATTAGTTGGATCTATTACTTTCTCTTTTATATCTTCGATAATTTCATTTTCACTTTTCTTAGTTCCATGACACTTTTTATCGATATATAGCTTTCCTTGTTCATCAACCTTAAGTATTGGATTAATGTGTAATAGTTTTCCAATTATATATTTACTCTTTTTAAGTCTTCCACCCTTATAGAAGTATTCAAGAGTAGGAGTAGTATAGTTAGTGTTAATTAAATATTTGTATTCCTCTAAAGCTTTAAATGCTTCATCTAAAGATAACCCTTTATCTCTAAGTTCTACAGCCTTTATAACAAGCATTCCAGTACCTAAACAAGCAAATAAGGAGTCAACTACCTTTACTTCCTTATCCATTTTACTGGCTTGCATAACACAGTGTTCATAACAGTTTGATAAGCCACTAGATAAACAGATGTGTAAAATTGGTTCACCTGTAGAATCCCAAATCTTTTTCGCGTCATCACCATTATAAGAACCAGTCTTACTTAATTGGCCGTCTCTAAATCTTTTGTAGAAAGCTTGCTTACTATTTAAATCCATATCATCTTCATATTCAACATCATTTTGAATGTATTTGATAGGAATAAGTTTAATGTCATTTCTCTTTAAATAATCAAAAGGTAAGTCACAACTAGAGTCACATGTAATATAAAATTTCTTTTCCATTTTCATCACCCACCTATATTTTAATATTATTAACACTAAATAACAATTAATTTATCCTTTAGTTTACTCTAAAGAATAAACTAAAAATTCTACTAAGAAAAATAATTATTCTACTACTAGTAGAATTAGACATTTTTTATTGTTATAATAGATTTGAGGTGTTTAAAATGATTGATATTCATACACATATTTTAAATGGCGTAGACAATGGTTGTAAAGACTATAATGATGCTGGAAAGGTCGTACTTAAGGCAAAAAGTGAAGGTGTAACCGCTATGTTTGTTACGCCAAATCAAAGAAGCTATGCTGGTTTTGATGCCGATACATTAAAACAAAAGTTTAATAAGTTTAATGATATATTTAAAAAACATGAAGTTGACCTATATTTAGGGGCTGAAATAGAGTATAGTAAAGATTGTTTAGTTAAAATATTTTACAAGAAGCTTCTTACAATGAATAACACTAAATATGTCTTAATGGATTTCCATAAATCACAAGAAGAATATGATATGTTAGAGGTTATAAAAGATTATAAAGCACATGGCTTTAAAATAATTATTGCTCATGCTGAGGTATATAATTTAAGTATTAGAGAATATGTTAAGCTTAAAAATGCTGGAGCTTATATTCAAATAGATGCGGAATCTATTTTTAAAAAAGAATATAAGAAGCTAGTAGAAGAATTACTTGATGAACGCTTAGTTGATTTTGTTGGATCTAATATTCATTCATCAACTGTTAAATATGTAATGGATAAAGCCTTTGATTTTACTGTAAAGAAAACCTCAAAAGATTATGCTGACTTAATATTTAATAGAAATGCTAAGAATTTATTGATTCTAGGAAAATAAAAATATTGATTAAATTTATAATTTAATGTATAATACATAAATGTAGTGTTGATAAAGAAGTAGTAAGAATAACCAATAAATATAGTAGAGAATAAGTGTCACCGGCTGAAAGCACTTTGTGTATTTATATTCTGAATTCACCTTTTGAACTAATCGTAAACCTGCGTTAAAGGTTTTGAGGGCTAGAATTTTATTCTAGAACTAAGGTGGTACCGCGTTAATTACGTCCTTAGAGAAATCTAAGGACTTTTTTTAATAGATAAGGAGGAAAAATTATGGAATTAGAAAATGTTGAAAAAGTCGCAACTGAAGAAATTGAAGCTTGTGAAGACTTAGATCAACTAAATGAAACAAGAGTTAAGTATCTAGGTAAAAAGGGCTTAATTCAAGGATTTATGAGTAAAATGCGTGATTTAACTAATGAGGAGCGTCCTAAGTTTGGTGCACTAGTTAATAAGATTAAATCTGCAGTAGAAGAAAAGATTAGAATTGCTCAAGAAAAGTTAGAAGAAAAGAAGATTAATAAGAAGCTAGAAAGTGAAGCTATTGATGTTACACTTCCTGGTTATAAGTTTAATACAGGAGTAATCCACCCATTAATGCAAACAATTGAAGAAATCGAAGATTTATTCATTGGTATGGGTTATGAAATTGCTGAAGGTCCTGAAGTTGAAGAGGATTTATATAACTTTGAGTTATTAAACTTACCTAAGGATCACCCAGCACGTGATATGCAAGATACTTTCTATATTAACCCTAACACTTTACTTAGAACACATACTAGTCCAGTTCAAGCTAGAACAATGCAAGCTAAGAAGGGTGAGCCTATTAAAGTAATTTGTCCTGGTAAGGTTTATAGACGTGACGATGATGATGCAACTCACTCACATCAATTCATGCAAGTAGAAGGATTAGTTCTTGGAAAAGACATTTCACTTGCTGATTTAAAGGGGACACTTCATGAAGTTGCTAAAAAGATATTTGGTGATGAAAGAACTATTAGACTACGTCCAAGCTTCTTCCCATTCACTGAACCAAGTGTAGAAGTAGATGTATCATGCTTTAAATGTAATGGTAAAGGATGCCCTATTTGTAAGAATAGTGGATGGATTGAAGTTTTAGGTGCTGGTATGGTTAACAATAACGTACTTAAGATGAATGGATATAATCCTGATGAAATCCAAGGCTTTGCCTTTGGTATAGGTGTAGAAAGATTTACTATGCTTAAATATGGAATTGAAGATATCAGAAACTTCTATATGAATGATACAAAATTCTTAAATCAATTTAAGGGGGTAAAATAAGATGAAAACAAGTTTAAATTTTGTTAAAGACTTCGTTAAAATTGATGAAACTAATGAAGAATTATATAAATTAATGTCTTTTAAAGTTATTGAAATAGAAGAATATTATAAATTAGTTAATGCAACAAACCTAACAATTGGTCATATCAATGAATGTGTAATGCATCCAGATAGTGATCACTTACACATTTGCCAAGTAGATTTAGGAGGATATGTTGAACAAATCGTTTGTGGTGCTCCTAACTGTACTGCTGGAATTAATGTTGTAGTTGCTAAGGATGGCGCAGTACTTCCTGGTAACTTCAAAATCAAAAAGAGTAAGGTAAGAGGAGTAGAATCTAATGGTATGTGCTGCTCACTTCAAGAACTTGGTATTGAAGAAAAGTATGTTCCTGAAGAGTTCAAAAATGGTATTGTTATTCTTGGTGATGATGCCAAAGCTGGAGATGATCCACTTAAATATTTAGGCTTAGATGATACAGTATTTGAAACTGGTTTAACACCAAATAGAGGAGATTTACTAAGCCACTTAGGTGTAGCTTATGATATTGCCGCAGCTAAAGGAATTAAAGTAGATTATAAAGCTCCTGTCATGAAAAATGCTAAACCAAGCGATTTATCTGTTAAAGTTGAAACTGAAAACTGTTATGCATATTATGCTAGAAAGATTGAAAATATCGAAATTAAAGAGTCCCCTTGGTGGTTAAAAGGTAGACTAATCGCATGTGGTATTAGACCTATTAATAATGTAGTTGATATTACTAACTATGTAATGCTAGAATTAGGTACACCACTACATGCTTTTGATGCTGATATTATCGGTAATAATATCGTTGTTAGAAATGCTAAGGAAAATGAACATACAACAACTTTAGATGAAATTGATAGAGAATTAAAACCAACTGATGTAGTTATTACAGATGGAAAAGAAGTAATAGCTATTGGTGGAGTTATGGGATGCTTAAAATCAGGTATTAATGAAAATACTAAAAACATTATTCTTGAAAGTGCATACTTTGCACCTACAGCTATTAGAAAAACAGCATCAAGATTAAATCTACACTCTGAAGCTTCTATGCGTTATGAAAGAATCGTAGATCCAGCAAGAACTACTATTGCACTAGACAGGGCAACTGAATTATTTGGACTACTTGCTAATGGTAATATTGATAATGCTTATGCAGCTGTTGATAACTTAAACAAAAATGATAAAGAAATCACTATTACACTAGATGGAATATCTTTATTGATTAAAATAGCGATATCTCTAGATACACTTGGGAATTTAGAGATTGGCTTATAGT
>JAILIR010000041.1 GCA_024695185.1 bacterium
TACACCAAATTCATCTACCAAATCCTTTGTATACTATTTATTGGCCAATTATGTTAATGGCTTTAGATATTGAGCTTCCTAAACAAGTATTTGGACATCCTTGGATTTTATTTGGAAATGATAAGATGAGTAAATCTAAAGGTAATATTATGTATACAAAGGATTTGGTAGATGAATTTGGTGTAGATGCGGTTAGATATTATGCAATACATGAAATACCATTTGCATCTGATGGATCTATTACATATGAACTATTAATGGAAAGAATTAATGCGGATTTGGTTAATAATTTATCAAACTTAGTTAATAGAACTATCTCTATGAGTGTTAAGTATTTTAACGGAGAAGTTAAAAATACTAATAAAGTAGAAGATGTTGATAAAGATTTAATTGAATGTGCATACAAGATGAAAAAAGATTGTATTAAGCATATGGATGAATTTAGAATTGCTGATGCTTTTGAAGATGTATTTAATTTCTTAAGAAGAGCAAATAAATACATTGATGAAACAGAACCATGGATTTTAGGTAGAGATAGTGCTAATAGTGAAAGATTACATACAGTTTTATATAACCTATTAGAATCTATTAGATATGCTAATGTATTCTTGCAAGCTTATATTCCTGAAACTGCAGAAAAAATCTTTAATATGCTAAAGACAAATAAAAAGGATTTTGCTTCTACAGAAAAATTTGGAGAATATGAAGGTGCAACTTTAGATAAGCCAGTAGTTTTATTCCAAAGAATTGATATCAATGCTAAAATTAAAGAATTAGAAGAAAAGCATGCTCCTAAGAAAATCGAAACTAAACCAGAAATTACAATTGATGATTTTGATAAGGTAGATATTAGAGTAGGTTTAATTAAAGAATGTAAGAAGCATCCTAAGGCTGATAAACTATTAGTAAGCCAAATTGAAATTGATGGAGAAATTCGTCAAATAGTATCAGGTATCGCAGCATACTACAAGCCAGAAGAAATGGTTGGTAAGAAAGTATTAGTTGTTGTTAACTTAAAGCCTGTAACTTTAAGAGGAGTAGAATCATTTGGTATGATTTTATGTGAAGAAAAAGATAATAATCTTAAAGTTTTAGAAGCTAATTTAGACTCTGGAGCTAAAATAAGATAAGCCACTAGTTGGTTTATCTTTTTTTTATTATTTTTTAGTGATATAATTGTATTATAAAGTGTAAAACTATAAAAATATATTCTTATTAAGCGATTTTTTACGATTTCAAATTTTTTAGTAAAAAGTAGTTGCAACCAATAGTTGCGTAATTTGAAAAGCAGAGTTGGTAGATGCAACTATAAATTATTTGCTAAAATGAAGACGTAAACAAGGAGGAAAGACTATGAATATTGAAATAGCAAACAGATTACAACAATTAAGAAAAGAAAAGGGTTATTCACAAGAGGAATTAGCTCAAGCTTTAGGATTATCAAGACAAGCTGTATCTAAATGGGAACGTGCTGAATCAAGCCCTGATACAGACAATTTAATTTGTCTAGCAAAGTTATATGGAATGAGCTTAGATGAATTACTTAATACAGATGAATCAGTAGAAGAAATTAGAGAAAGAACAATTGAAGTAGAAGAAGAAAAAGCAAAAGAAAAAGAAAATGATGATGAATACATTAGAATTCATAAAGGTCATTTAGCTAGTAGAAATGATCATGATAAAGAATTTATTAAAGTAACAAAGCATCCTGTATTTATGATAGTATCAAGTAGTGTAGTAGCTTTAATATCTACAGTATTATTCTTAGTATTTGGCTTTGCCTTTGATGCATGGTATGAATGCTGGTTATTCTTCTTATTCATTCCACTAATTGCTTCATTCTTTGAAGCAGTAATTGAAAAGCATGCTTTTACAGCATTTGCTTATCCTATTTTAGTAACAATGATTTATGAATTCTTTTTGATTTTAAAACATATTTATCAATATTATCAAAGATAATGTAATATACAGGAATTGTGATAAATAATGCCCATAGTGGATGCCACATTTCTAGTTCAAATCCCAAGAATACATGATGAAGATGATGAGGATTAATAGAAGTGCTTAGGCACTTTTATTTTTTTTCATATAGTTATATAATTGTAACGTAGGAGGAATATAAAAAATGAAAACTATTGGTAATATTATTTGGTTTATTTTTATTGGGTTATGGGAAGCATTAGGTTTCTGGATTGTTGGTGGCATTCTATTCATAACTATTCTTGGTATCCCACTAGCAAGACAATGTTTCAAATTCGCTAGATTAGTTTTAGCTCCTTTTGGACATCATGCAACTACTCACTTCAATAGACATCCTGTTGCTAATGTATTTTGGTTAATATTAGTTGGTATTGGAATGGGATTAGAATGGGCATTCGTGGGCGTAATCTTCTGCATTACAATCATTGGTATTCCATTTGGTAAGCAATGCTTCAAGATGATTAAGTTATCATTTATTCCATTTGGTGCTGAAATAGAATAAAAAAAAGAACAATAAAAAAATGTCTCGATTGAGACATTTTTTATTTATCCTAAGAATTCATCACTATTAAAAATTTCATCTAGGCTTTTGATTCTATTATCTAACCAATTATATAAGCAAATAGCAGCTTCTTCTTGATTTTTACAATTACCAGCTTCTGATTTATCGAATTCGATCCAGTATAAATCTTTATGACCAATGTAATCCCATTTTGCATCATCAGCTGCAAAATCAGTAGCATATTTTTCTGTAATAGTATTAATGTA
>JAILIR010000050.1 GCA_024695185.1 bacterium
GTAAAAATAATAAGTATTCCAATTATAATTAGTGAATTCCTGATTTGTGGACTCAATGCATATTTTAAATACACATCAAAGTAAAACCATAACAAATATTACACCTTCATTCCTTTCATAATTAAGGCATAGCTAATAAAACAGTAGATAAGGGAATAGTTATTTGTACTACTGGTATAGGTATGTCTATTGTTGCTAATAAGGTAGATGGAGTACGTTGTGCACTTGTAGGTAATACTGATGCAGCTAGCTTAACAAGAAGACACAATGATACAAATGTTTTAGCTTTAGGTGCTAAATACACTAACTTTGAATTAGCAAAAGAGATTACTAATATTTGGTTATCTACAGAATTTGAAGGTGGGCGTCACCAAAGAAGAGTAGATAAAATAATGGATATTGAAAAATAATGAAAAATTTAAAAGTATATGCATTAATAACGCAGTTTGTTTTCCAGTTATTAATACTTGGTGTTTTGGGTTATTTTATAGGTTATAAAATTGATCCAGATGGACTACTTAAAGGAATACTAGCCATAGTAGGTGTATTAATAGGATTAATTGCGTTTATCATACAAGTAATAAAAATGGTAGGAGTAGAAGATGGAGAATAATTCGTTTGAAAGAGAAGAAATTAGAGAAAAAATTCATATTCATTCGATGCCTTTTATTTGGTTATTTTCTATTATAGGTGCTGTTGTATTTTTCTTTATCAATAAGAAATGGTGCTTTGATTACATCTTAGGTGTAGTTGCAGGATTATTCGGTTTAACTATGATGTTATATACCATAAATACGACAAAAATAGAGCACTTAAAAAGAGCAATGACCATAAACTATTTTATTCGTTACTTATTGTATGCCATTATATTTGCTTTTGTTTATGTAACAGATGGAGCAAATTATTTATGGACTACACTAGTGGGTATAATGGTCGTAAAGGCTGTTTTAGTCTGCTATGCCTTAATTATGAAAGGAAAGAAGGTGTAATATTTGTTCTGGTTTAACTTTGATGTGTATTTAAAATATGCATGGAGTCCACAAATCAGGAATTCACTAATTATAATTGGAATACTTATTATTTTTACGGTTATATTTGGTCATTTCTTAAAGAAGAAAGATCCCAATAGTAAGCCAAGTAAGCTTCAGTTAATATTTGAAGAGGCTGTAAAATTAATAAATTCCTTATGTAAACTGACAATAGGAAAAAGGTGGAGGGGATATGCACCGTATTTCTTAGCTATATTCATATACTTGATAGTAGCAAATACTTCAGGTATATGGGCTATAGATGCGCCAACATCTAGTTGGAATGTCACTTTAGGTTTGGGTATCATAACATTCTTTATGGTACACTATACAGGATTTAGGAGCTTGGGTACTCTTAAGTATTTGAAGAGTTACACGGATCCTTTACCACCATATATTCCATTCCTTGCTCCAGAAAATGTATTAACAGCATTTATGTTACCATTCTCAATTTCTCTGAGATTGTTTGGTAATATAATGAGTGGAGCAGTTATGTCAATACTGATTTATGGAATGATTTCGCAACAACCATGGGGATGGGCAGCACTTGTTATCATGCCTTTCTTCCATATGATATTTGATCTATTCTTTGGAGCAATCCAAGCAGTAGTATTTACATTATTATCTTGTGTCTTTATAGGACAGAAGGTAGACGAAGAAGAATTAATAGTTGAATAAATAATTTAGGAGGATAAAAAAATGGAATTACTTACAACTTTATTTACTTTAATATTTGAATATAATGCATACTTCCAAGGAGGCTTAGCTTGTCTTGGTGCTGGTATCGCTGTAGTAGCTGGTTTTGGTCAAGGTGTTGGTCAAGGTTTAGCTGCAGGTTATGCAACTCAAGCAGTTGGTAGACAACCAGAAGCATTCGGTAAGATTTTAGTTACAATGATCGTTGGTCAAGCAGTTGCTGAAACAACTGGTATTTATGCCTTAATCATTGCATTCATGTTATTATCTAAAGCAGCATAGGAGTGTTAATTTATGGAAGCAGTCTTACAAAAAATTTCAGATTTTATTACTAGTGGACTTAGCTTCTTAGGTATTTTTGGCACAGATGAATGGTCTTATGAGGCAGTACTTGGAGAGGCTACACAAGTAGTAATGCAAATAATTGCCACAATTTTATTATTTATATTCATCCGTATCTTCATTTGGAAAAGAATAATGAATATTCTTGAAAAGAGACAAGAAAACATTGAAAAGAATATTAAAGATGCTGAAGAATTAAAGGCTTTAGCTCTTGAAAAGGAATCTTTACTAGCTGCAGAATATGAAAAAGCTAAAGAAATGGCTAGAGAAATAATTGAAAAAGCCGAACTTGAAGGTAAAGAAGAAAAGGATAAAATTATTCTTTCTGCTAAGGAAGAAGCCAAAAGAAGAATGGGCTTATTAGAAGAAGAGTTAAAACAAGAAGAAGAAAAGAATAAAGAGAATATCAAAAACGCTATTACTGATATTGCTTTCTTAGTCGCTGAAAAAATAGTTAAAAAGGAAATCGATAAGAAAGAATATGCTAATATCGTTACTGATTTTATTGAGGAAGTTGGTAAATAATGATAGGTGTAGAATACGCAAAATCTCTTTATGAAACTCATAGTGATACTAAAGTATGCTTAGAGGAGTTTAAGCTTCTTATGAACTTTTATGATGAACTTAGCCCACTACTT
>JAILIR010000054.1 GCA_024695185.1 bacterium
CTTTCAATTTTGTCTCAATTACTTGAATTTTAAATTCAGGACTATATACTTTATTTTTTCTTGCCATAATAAAAGCACCCCTATTCGTTGGTATTGTATCATACTTTTTTAGTATGTCCAACTTTTGGGGTGCATTTCAAATTCCAGTTCTTTTTTTATTAATTATTTGTTTTCTTTAAGCTTGATAAATCAACTTGCATATCCATTTGTCTACCAAACATTTCAACTAATACTGTAGCCTTGCAGTCGATTAAATCAATATCAGTAACTTCAACAACTTGTCCAGCAAATGAACCAGATACAACTTCTACCATATCGCCAACCTCAAAGTCAATTTTGATTTCTGGAACGATACCAGCTTTCTTGAATACATTTGCTACTTCCTCTACAGGTAGTGGTACTGGTTTAGTTCCTCCACCACTTGATCCTAAGAAGCCTGTTACTTTTGGTGTATTTCTTACGATGAACCATGATTCATCAGTAACAATCATTTCAACGAAAATATATCCTGGATATAATTTCTTTACTTTTTCTTTTTTACTACCATCAGCTTTAGTTTCAACAACTGTTTCTGTTGGGATTAATACAGTGAAAATGTAATCTTGCATTTCCATTGTTTCAATTCTTTTCTTTAAGTCTCTTTCAACTGAATCTTCAAAACCTGAATAAGTTTGAATAATATACCATCTTTTTTCTAACTTTTCTTTTTCCATGTTATACCTCTTATGAATAAATTATATTATAGAAATATCTACAAACGATATCGAAGAATAAAAGGATGAATACTAAGAATATCATAAATACGATAACTCTAAATAAATCCTCATAGAATTCTTTTGCCTTAGCCCAAGTAATTTTCTTGAATTCTCCAAGTGATGGCTCATAGAATGGCCATAATACTACTGCTAGACCTAGTGTAGATATGATTAAAAGGATAATTGCGAATACTTTTGGATAAGCACCAAGTAATGGATAATTATCTTTAACATTTAATGTTCCTGATAAAATCATTACACTGAATGCCATCGCAACTATAGCGATTAGAGCAAGAAAAATATTTTCAGCTCTATAGTCTTGAGATAGTACTTCAAGCAACTTATTTCGTTTTGGTTGATCTAAAGTATCTTTAATTGCCATAACGATACCTCCTTATTTAGACTCTTTATGTAATGTATGTTTATTACATTTAGGACAAAATTTCATTATTTCTAATCTTTCTGTTTTTGCAAGCTTGTTTTTAGTTGAAGTATAATTTCTACTTAAACATTCTGTGCAAATTAATATTATTTTTTCCCTCAATTAAAAAACCACCTTCATAATGGGTTGCAATAATATATTACATTAATAAATTTATTTTGTCAATAAAATTATATTTTATATAGTAAAAATATTATTTCATACTCAAATTTTCAACATCTATTACCCTATGAGGAAAACCATTTAGAAAATCTCTTTCATGGCTTACTAAAAGTATTACTCCCTCATATCTATTTATCGCATCTGTTAAAGCTAGCTTAGCTTCTTTATCTAGGTTATTAGATGGCTCATCTAGGATTAGTAAATTAGATTTAAACATAGTTAGTCTTGCTAGTCTTACTCTAGTTTGTTCCCCACCAGATAACTCACACATCTTCTTATTAACCATATCTCCTACTATTCCTACTTTAGCTAATATACTTCTAACATCCTTATTTTCCAAATCATAAAAATCTTCTTTTATAATTTGAAAAGGTGTAAGCTCACTATCATATTCAGAATCTTGACTAAAATACAAGAAATCCACATTTGAAGAGATTTTTACCTCTCCACCTAACTTATCTATTTCACCTAAAATAGTTTTAATTATAGTAGATTTACCTATACCATTTTTACCTACTAAAGCAAATGTTTCATCCTTTTTTAAACTGAAGTTAATTGGGTTTAATATAGGCTTATCATAACCTACAACAAGATCCTTTACCTCTATTGGAGTATCACTAATGAATCTAGAGAAAGGAAAGTTAAAGTATACCTTTCTACTGGTAGTAATAGGCGCAAGTATTTCCATCTTGCTTAACATCTTTCTTCTAGATTGAGCACGCTTAGTAGTTGATGCTCTAACGATATTTTTATTAATAAATTCTTCTGTTTTCTTAATTTGTTTTTGTTGGTTAATATAAGTTTTTTGATATGTTTCCATTCTTATATCACGTTCTTTAATATAATAATCATAATTACCCTTATAGCGTGTAATTTCTTTATTTTCTAAAGCACATATATTAATACTTATATCATTTATAAAATCTTTATCATGGCTTACTACAATAAATGCTTTAGGATAAGCTTTTAAATATTTAGTTAGCCATTCTACATGATTAACATCCAAAAAGTTTGTAGGCTCATCCATGATTAATATATCTGGTTCTTCTAAAAGTAATTTTCCAAGTATTATTTTAGCACGTTGTCCTCCACTAAAATTAGTCAAGGGATCATTAAGTCTAGAATCATCTATACCTAAACCATTAATAATGTTACCAACCTTTGATTTAAAGGCATAGAACCCTTTTTCTTCTAGTTCCTCACCTATTTTACCTGCCATGTTTAAAACTCTATCATAATCTTTCTCATCTATAGTAGCCATAGATGCATATAACTGTTCCATTTTTTCTTCTTTTTTAAATAAATCAGAAAATACATCATATAAATATGTTAGTATTGTTTGATTCTTATCAAGTTTTGCTTGTTGATCTAAATATCCTACCTTAACATTCTTATCCCACATGATTTCACCCATATCAGGTTTGATGTTTTTACTTAATAAATTTAAAAATGTTGATTTTCCTACTCCATTTAATCCTACTAAGCCTATGTGGTCAGTCTTTTCTAATTTAAAATTAACTGAATTAAATAAATCAACATCACTATATTTAAATTTTAGATTTTTAACTTCTAAAACACTCATTTTAACCACCATTAGTTATTTTACCATATTTTTTTTAATTTTTCTTTTAATATCAAAAATTAAATAATAAATTCTATTCTTATCTAAATTAAGCTCCTTACTTATTCCTTCAATAGATAAATGTTCCATAAAATATAAGTCATATACTTTCTTTTCAACATCTTTAAATTTACTAATTACTTTATTAATTTCCATAATCTTTTTATCTACTATTAATAAATCAATAGTCTCGCATATTGTATGACTATTATTTATTATTTTCTCA
>JAILIR010000072.1 GCA_024695185.1 bacterium
CTTAGGCTTGAAGAAAATACTATAACTATTAATAGTGACTTTGGCAATGTATTTATAGATTCAAAGTCTTCCTATACAATAAAATGTAATTGTAACAATGGCGAATCTGTAAAAACTTATACTATTACTTATGATAATATAGATTCAATACCTATTCCAATAAAGAGTGGATATGCATTTGCTGGATGGTATACAGATAGTTCATTGAATAGTAAGTTTAATTTTAATACCACTATATATGATGATTTAACACTTTATGCAAAATGGGTTCAAGCAAGTATTAGTTATATCTATGATTATACTAGTGAATCACCTTTCACTATTGCTGCTATTAATTTTGTGCAAAATGGTGCAAATTTTGTTTCACTAACGACAGGTAGATATAAAGTGTATTATAAGTTGGCTAGTGGAAATGCTACTAGTGTATCAATTTCAAATACAACAACTTCAAAAAATCTTGCATCATTTGGAGCATCAAGTACTATTTATAATTATGTTGAAATTGATTTGGTAGAGGGAAATGTGTATAGCATAGTTGTTAGTAGTACATTTAATAATTGCTATGTTGCATTATATTTAGATGGTGAAAAGCCTAATTTCATGCCAAATTGTTATTTTAATCATTTTGAATTAGGAGAACCAATGTTAGTTTCAAAAGATTCTATTTTGAAATTAAGTATTGCTGATATTCCTTCTGATAAGATGTTTGGAGGCTGGTACTTAAATGGAGAACCAATTTCATATAGTCTTACTTTTGATTTAATTGTTCCTGAAGGAAATTCAATTCTAACAACGCGTTTTTTAATTGATTCAGACTTGATTGGCTTTGAATATGAAATAGTTGATAATCAAATAATTATTACTGGAATTGAAGATAAAACAGTAAAAAATATAGTTGTTCCTAATTTTGTCCATGAAATTAGTGAAGGAGCTTTTAATGGTTGCTCATCGTTAGAATCAATAACATTACCATTTATAGGGGATAAAGAACATTTATCAACTGATTCAAATCAATTTCCGTTTGGGTATATTTTTGGAACATCTAGTTATGCAAATTCAACATATGTAGTTCAAGAGTATGTTGTAAGTACTACTAGCTCCGCAATAATGGAGACTTATTATATTCCGTCTGAATTAAAAGAAGTAACAATAACAAGATGTAGTTATATACAGCGTGGCGCATTTTATAATTGTAGTGGATTAACTAGTATTATAATTCCCGACAGCGTTGAAAGTATTGGGTCTTATTCATTTCATAATTGTAAAGGCTTGAAAAATATAATAATTCCTAATAGTGTCAAAAACATAAAATCTTCAGCTTTTCAGAATTGCAGTGGTTTAACGAGTATCACTATCCCATATAGTGTCACAAATATTGAAAGATATGCGTTCTCTGACTGTGATGGAGTTATTAGTATTGTAGTTGATCAAAACAATGAATATTATGACTCAAGAATGAATTGCAATGCTATAATTGATACAGCAACGAATACATTAATAATAGGATGTAAGACAACCATAATTCCAAATAGCGTCACAAGCATAGAATGGGGAGCATTCTCGGGATGTAGTGGATTAACAAGCATAACAATTCCAAATAGTATTACAAGCATAGGAGGAGGCGCTTTTAGTTGGTGTAAAGGTCTAACTACTATCGAGATACCAGATAGTGTTATAAGCATTGGACTAGGTGCATTCTCATATTGCATTAATTTGGAAGATGTCATAATTCCAAATAGCATCACAAGCATATCACCCCAGGCATTTCAAAATTGTACTAACTTAACAAACATCATTATTCCAAAAAGTATTTCAAGTATAGAATGGGCTTCATTTGATCTGTGCTCTAATTTAATAAGAGTATATTATGGTGGCAGTCAAAGTGAATGGCAAAATATATCTATTGATTCAAGAAATGAACCAATAACAGATGATATAATCTATTTTTATAGTGAAACTGAGCCAAGTGAAACTGGTAATTATTGGCATTATGTAAGTGGACGACCAACACTATGGTAGAAGAGGTAGCAAGGATGGATCTTAAGAAAACAGTATTAGATCACATAATATATGAATTTCAAATGTATTTATATACATATAAAAGAATAATATATTCAAAAATGGTTATTAGTTGGACAGACCAATTAGATAATAATTGCTATTGGATATCACATTGTAATTCAATGAGAAACATATTAAGGTTTTTTATGTCAAACAACGGAGATAATACAGATGATTATCAATATTCTCGCTTTGGTTATTCTGATAATAAATCTGTGTTAGATGAATATAATATGGAAGAAACTGATTTGGAATGTGTTAATAAAAAAATGTTCATTATTGATAAGGCTGTATGTCACTTAACCGAGAGACGATTTTATTTTAAAGATGATACGGAATAGTTAGACTATAATATTCAAAATCTTATTATTGATGCTTTTCCAATAATAAAATGATTTATATTTAATTTTTTGCGTTTTCTATTGAACGAATCCAATAAAAAGATTATGTATTATGGTAATAAAAAAGAACCTAAAAATATATCTGATGAATTAAATATCTATGCAATAAAAGAGGGCATAGACCTCGTTAGAAAACTATTAAAGTAAATTAAAAACATTATAATTAATAGTGCTCTTAATTAGTCATTAAATGATACATTAAAACAAAGTAAGCATTGCGTTATATAAACCAACAAAGACGGATGTCGGTTGGTTATATAGCAATGCTCCTTTTTTTTATCATTTGATTTAGGACATTTATCCCGCTTATTCTAATAGCGGGTCTGTCGTGTCGCAGAGTCATCAATAATAGTGATACACCTGGTTCCGTCGGCTACTATCTAATAGCCGAGTAACGAGAGAGTAGAAGGTATTTTATACACTAAATAATGGCTATTATCTAATAGCCTACTTGTCGTGTATTTCGTAAAAGCGAGAGGGGCCTATTCTAATAGCCCCTCGGTCAAAGAGTAAATTTTACTTTTATATAATATGAATATTATATAACCATATAATCACCAAAAAGCACTTAAAAAAGTGCTATTTTTTTACTTAAGCTTAAAATTTGGCCATTTGGTTCCGCCTACTGCATATGGCATATTTTAAAATTTATTTGAAAAAGTTATTAAAAAGTATGAAATATAGCATTTTCGTTCCTTCTACGGAAATTGGAAGGCCTTATTATATAGTTGAAAAAGTAAAAAAATCAAAAATGTACAAGTTTTTTTGAAATTCGCCATTTTTGGGTCACCTGGAGCAAATGGTACCACTTAAAATACATATAGAAAAGTTAAAAAATTTTTTCTAAAAGTATGAAATCTGGCGATTTTGCCACAGCTGGAGCAAATAGCCCCATCTAAAATTAGTATTGAAAGGAGATTGTTTATGATAAATAAAAGAACATGGATCAGGTATGATTATGGTTAACCTAATAAAAAAAGATAGCCATAAGCTATCAATTAAACATATTATGGTGCCCGATGTCGGAGTCGAACCGACAAGCCTTTC
>JAILIR010000118.1 GCA_024695185.1 bacterium
CATTTATCTTTAACTAATTGTCTAAACCAATCAGCATGCATGAATAAGGCATACCAAGGATTCATATGCTTTTCACCATGTAAATATGTTAATACATTGGCAGCATATATTCCTTCAGCATCAAGACAAGCTATAGTATTACCAAATCCTGAATCATAATCCCAAGGAGCTTCAAAGCGTAATAGCTTATCTCCGTTCTCACCAAAATCAACATCCATATAGAAGCTTGAATAAGCAAAGTCAGCATCACATGTTATTTCAGCAAGGATATAAGCATTAACAAGTGAATCAATATCAACTACTTTAGAAATAGCTTCATAGCTATTTTTAATTGTTGATGATTTAGAAGTAGAAGAATAAGTGCTATTGAATTCATAATATTCATTATTTAATATAGCATCATAACAAATATCAAATGTTTTTTGCATATAGTTTTTAATAAATGTGTTTTGTGCTTCTGAATAAATATCACTTTTAATAGTAAATCCATTTTGGAATTCACTTATTGAAGTTTCATCATAGCTTTCAATAGGTCTATAGTTAACAGTAAATTGTTCTAAAGCAGCTTCTTCATAATAATAACCATCATATTCTAAGAAATAACCTATTTCTGTACCTGTATAGTATGTTTCATCTTCAAGCATCCATGGTTCAGTAATACTTACTCTACCACTTTTTACTTCTTGTTGTTCACATAATAAATATACACCCCAAAATTGGTTATTAATATATAAGTTTACTAATCTAAAATCTGATACATAATCATCACTTAATTTATGTGCTAGATAGAATGCTGTAGCATCTCTTAAATATGACCAGTCTTTATATGCAGCAAGAAGTAACCAGCTCTTATATTTTTCTCCATCATGTAAGCCAAGCATTGATTGTTTCTTCTCAAACTTAATTCTAAATGGCTTTTTAGGATTATTAACTGTATAATTTCCTCTAGCTTTAACACCAGCAGCTACGGCATTTAGTTCTACTTCACTACCATTAGTGACTGATACCTTACATCCTACATAATCCCATTTGTTTTCTCTAGTTGGAACTGTCGCAAAATCTGTAGAATTATCATTAGAATTAATATCAATTCTAGGTAGGCTATCAGATACTATTGGAGTAAATGTTGATTGATATTCTGGATTATCAGTATTTATATCCATAGAAGTTGTTTTTGCCTTTGTTGTAGTTGTTGCGCTAGTTTTGTTTGTTGTTTTTTTGTTTGTTTTACTGTCTGTTTTTTTGTTACAAGCAAATAAACCGAAACATAAGCTTACACTTAGTAAACTACCTAATATTTTTTTCATATTGTACCTCCTAAATAAGGCTATTTAAAGCCAATTTTTGTAATCTGGCTGGGGTAGAGAGATTCGAACTCCCGAATGTCTGGGTCAGAGCCAGATGCCTTAAGCCACTTGGCGATACCCCAATTATAGTTACAAATATATCTTATAACAAAAACTTCTTGTTGTAAAATGTTTTTGAATTATATTCTATAAAAATATAATTCGTGTTATAATTTTATTATGATATTGATATTTTAGGAGGGGTTGTATGGAAGAAAAACAAACAAAAATAAATAGAGATTTTTCTGGTGAAATTAGAGTTTGTGCAAGTGTCGATAATGAGTTTACATATTCTGAATATCTAGCCGATATCTTTGCACATGCTAAAAGTGATAAAATAGGTCAACCATATGATAGATCTTTTTCTTTTATCAATGAGCTATTTATCATTAACTACACAACTAATGTTTATAAGGACTTAAAGGTTAAGTTCGTTTTTCAGCATGAAGCGTTTAAGATGCCTTTAATAACTGTAACTGGAGAAATTGATGAGAACTATGAAATAGGATTAAACATACCTGATTTAGTAGTTGATTATAATTTTTTCTATACCTTTAATGAAGCAATTCCATCAAGCTTTGATGTTGTTTTATTAGATAGCGAGGATAAAGAATTATACAAGGAACATCATGTATTTACAATACTACCTATTAGTCAACCTACTACAGCTATATTTAAGGATTCAAGATTATATGCTAAATATGTTACACCTACAGATGATACAGTAAAGAAACTAACAAGAAATGCATCATCTAAGGTTAAAAATAAATCTATTATTGCATATCAAAATGGTATTAATTATAACAATATGATTAATGAAATACAAAGTATTTTCTTAACCCTTCATGAACAAGGTATAATTTATCAAAATCCACCTGCAGGAGTATCTTATTGTTTTAATGGTGATGATGAAGAAATACCTAACCCACAAAGAATAAGATTACCATTTGAGGTATTAAAGGATAAAAAATCTACTTGTTTAGATTCATCTATTTTATTATGTTCATGTTTAGAAGAAGTAGGATATCATTCTATTTTAGTATTAATAGATGGACATGCCTTTGTTGGTGTATTCTTAAATGATAAAGCTAAACTAGATTCAGGTATTAGCTTTGACTCTAATAGCTTCTATGCAAGAGTAACTGAAGGTAATAGAGATGTTTTATTAATTGAATCAACATTTATTGATGCATCTAAGAGTGCAACCTTCCAAGATGCTATAGATCTAGCAAACACTCACTTAAAGAGTTACTTTGGTTATTTTGAGGCTATAGATATTAATAGATGTCATAACTTTGATCATATCTATTCACCTATTCCAACAAAAGAAGAAAACTTTGATATTAAAGATGTTATCAAGGCTGTAGAAGTAAAGGATACTAAGGTTGATAACATTATTAGTAAGACTTATGTAAATGTACTTAAGGCTGAAGAAAAGGATAGATTCTCTTTCTGGGAGAAAAAGTTACTTGATTTAAATGAATCAAATCCACTAGTTAATATTAGATTAAAACCAACTAGCTTGTTACAAATAATCAGTCAATCAAAAATATATGATTTACTAGAAAAGAAAGATTCTATTAAATTTATGGTTGTAGAACCAACCAAAAAAGATAATTTAGAAAATATCTATATTGATGGTAATGCCCAAGTAAGCAATATCAAATTCGCTGAAGATTTTGATAGTGATAAAGCTATTGCTTTAGGTATAGATAAGGTATTAAAACAATTAATTAAAAAATCTAACCAAGCTATGGATGAAACAGGCTCACCTACACTATATTTATGCTGTGGTAAGCTTGCATATATGCGAAAAAAGGCTAAACAAATAGGTTATGCACCATTTATGGTTTTACCTATTAATATCACAAAGGATAAATCAGGCCCACTATATACTATGAGTTATGACATAGATGAATTAATGCTTAACCAATCATTCTTTGAGTATTATGTATTAGATGAACCAGATATTGATTTCTCTAGCTTATATAGTACAAAAGCTAGTGATGGATATTTAAATATTGTTCATACATTTAAAGAAAACTGGGGAGATATTATCCAGTTACATGAGTCTGATTTCTATATTGCAAACCTAACATTCTCTCACTACATCATGTGGATGGATGTTAGAAAGAGAAAAGAAGAATTAAAGAAGAATAAAGTTATTGAAAGTATCCTAGCTAATAAGAACTGTCTAGAACAAGAAGGGGAATCAGATTATTCTAATATTGATGAAGTAGAAAAGTATGAAGACTTTGCGGCACCACTACCATATGACTCAACACAACTAAAAGCCATACTTGATTGTGGTAAAGGACGTTCATTTATTCTTGATGGCCCTCCAGGAACTGGTAAGAGCCAAACTATTGTTAATATGATAGTTAATGCTTTCTATCATGGTAAAACAGTATTATTTGTTGCTGAAAAGAAGGCTGCCCTAGATGTAGTTGCTAACAGACTAGAAAAAATATCTTTAGGTAGATTCTGTTTAGAATTACATTCTAATAAAGCAAACAAGGGCGATTTCTTTAGTAAGCTTAGAGATTCTATGGAACTAGGTCCAACAGTAGATCCTGAAAACTTTGATAAGAAATGTAAGGAATTAGAAGAAAAGAAGAAAATTTTACAAGATGTTATTAATAAGATGCATGAGCCGAAGTATGCCTTATCTTTATATGATTCTATTGTTAATAACGAATACTATAATGCCTTAGATTTCAAACTAGATTTTAGTAATGAATTCTTAGAATTTTTAACAAAAGAAAAGCTAGAGGAAATAGAAAACTTATTAAATGAATACATTGCTTCTGTAGAAGGAGTTAATGATTATGATTCTAACCCATTAAAGGTAATTAACACTACTACAGTTAATTATTCAAACAAAGATAGTATTGTTAAAGAATTTAGTGCTATATTAGAAAGCTATACCTCTTTATTAAAAGCATTAGATGATTTAATTAAAGAGGTATAGCTTTCTAATATAGCACTAAATTCTTTAACAATACTATCTTTGTTTGAATAATTAACTGTAGTAGTGTTAATTACCTTTAATGGGTTAGA
>JAILIR010000135.1 GCA_024695185.1 bacterium
TACATGGATGGAGATACTTTAGTTTATAATTCCTCTGCAATAGAAGAATTGGCTAATACTACAGCTAAACATTTACAAGAATTTAATGAAGAAGTTGAGGGAATGTTTGATGTAATCGATAACAAAATGAATCAACCTGACCATTGGAGTGGAAGTACTTACGAAGATTTAAAAGGTAAATGCGATAACTTCCGTATAACAAAAATCGAAGCAATGGAAGCAAATCTAAAAGCATATGTTGATCATTTCCATAGAACATCTGAAGAATCTGAAGAAACAACTACAAGTGTTAGAGGTATCGTTACAAGAGATGCTGAACAAAATGCTAATGCAATTAATGCAAATGCAACTAATCCAAATGCAAACTCAACAACTGGCATAATTTAAGGAAAGGAGAAATAATAATGGCAAATATTGAAACTGAGTCTTTTAATGAAAAAAATGTCGCTCAAGACTTTAGAGAAATAATGGAACATGCTACAACAATTAGAAATATTTTAAACAATGGATCTAAAGATATAGATGAAAACATTGCTAATGGTTCTATGAACGACGCTTATTCTGGCCAAGCAGCAAGCTCAATTAAAAGTCAATGGACTGACTTAGCAGTAACTTTCGAAGCTTTCCTACGAAACTTCAATAATTGGTACGATCAAAGTATCGAAGCTGCAAAAGCTAATCAACAATTACAAGAATCTACTAGCACTGTTAAAGGTGTAGATGTTCAATAATAGTACTGCAAGAAATTGCAGTACAATATAAGTAAAAGATAGTAATTATCTTTTATTTATATTGTACTTAAGTACTTTATAGAAAGGAAGAACTATATGGCATATACTTTTGCGGTAGACACAGAGAAAATAGAAGCTCTTAAAAAGAATCTGGAAACAGCAAGAACTGATATTGAAACGAAAATCCCAACAATTTTTGATGACATCGGTAATATGGAAAAAAATAATGACTGGTCTGGTACAAGTTATAATTCTTTTAGTGATGGTGCTGAAAAATACAAAAATGCACTCAATACTTTGCCTCAAGTAATAAATGTTTTTGAAACAGAATTAGGCACCACAATAAAAGAAAATGCTAATACCTTAATCGAAGAGATAGGCACCGAAATAAGTAATATGTTGCAAGATTAGTTGAAAGAGGTGAAGAAATGTCAAGTTCAACAACAGAAGTATTTAATAAAAGTGGTGTAGAAAGCACAATGAATAAGATTGGTGGAACTTTTCAAGAAATCAGCAGCGATTATGTAAGTGCAGATCAACAAATGATATCGAACTTAACTACACCGGATGGTGCAATGTTTGGTGCTGGCGCGACAAAAGTTCTAAATGCTTGGGATGAAAACTCAGGAACTTTAGAAGATTTTATGACAACCTTTGAAAACTGGGCCGCATTAGTTAGTGGAATGGCTAACGAATTTACTAACCTTGAAGAGGGAACTTACAAAGTTAAAGACGGTTCACCATATTCTGAAGAAGAAATTGCTAAAAGAGCTAGAGATTTCCATACTACAGCTTTAAAAACAGAAGCAGGAATAACTGCTTTTAACACTGCACAAAGTGATTACTATAATAATAATAAAGATAAAGACTATTTACAAAGCTATGATAATAATGGGATAGCTTATACAAGTGTTAGAAGACTAGAAAATGGTAAAATAGTTGAAACAAAAGTTTATAAAGATGAACAAGGTAATTATATAGCTGAAGAAGAACATTGGACCTGGAATGATAAAGATAAAAAATTCGAACACACAACAGAATACTATTATGGTGGAAAAATAGATGATAGTGGTCAATATAATCATAAGGGCTTAAACCCAATTACCGAAGAAGACTTTAAAAAAGAATACAACAAGATTAAAGCTGCATCTGAAGCTCAAACAGGAAGTGGCCAAACAGGTGGTGGTACAGACCAAGTTATTATCGACACTGAAGAAATGAGTGCAACAACTGATGATTATACTTTGTTTAAAAAGGGAGACAAAACATACATTAAAGACCCAAACGGAGATGTATACCTAGTTACGAATGATGATGGAACATATGCATATACAGAGGTCGATTCAAATACACTTCAACCTACTGGAGAAAAACCATATTCTGACTCACAATTGGATCAAGTAATTAATGGTTTAACAAATAATAGTGACTATGCTAAAGGCGTAGTAGGAGCAACAGAAGGTAATACCCAATATAGTATAGATAAAGATGGCAATCTTGTAGTGGAAAATCCTTTTGGTATAGGCGAAACCAATGACATAACTATGGAAGTAAAATATGATAAGAATAGTAACCAACCTACTGAGTACACACTAAAAACCAAATCCGGCGCTACAATTACAACATTAACCCCACAAGAATATAAGGCTATTATGACTCAAAAAGGAACCGCAACCGTAACAGAAAACGGTAAAACAGTTACATTCGAAGTTGATAAAGATAAAAAAATAATTACCAAAACAACAACTGATAATAAAGTTGTAGTATCTACGGAAACAGCAAGCATAGGCGATGATGGCAAAGTAACGGTAAGTTATGAATATAGAGATGCAGGAACCGAAGAAATGCATAAATATTCATATGAGATTCCTAAAGATGGTGAGACAAAAACTAACATAAAATATGATGGTGTAAACGTAACGGATGAAGAACTACAAAAACTAATGCTAGGCACTACAAATAATGGTGACGGACAAACAACCTCTTATTCAGTGTCATCTGAAGATGGAACGTTTATTGAAGAAACAAAAAAAGGCGAGAAACCAGTAAAAAAAGTAGAAATAAAAAGAGATAGTGATGGTACCCTTAAAAAAAGCACAACCACAACTTATTACCCTTCTGGCTCACAAAGTGAAACTAATAATTACTATGACAATGGTACTACTATTAGAGAAACTGTTGTTGAAACTA
>JAILIR010000136.1 GCA_024695185.1 bacterium
ACTTATTTTATCATACATATCCTTCATTTCATAATCACTTGTTAAATGTATTAATACATTTTTAAGTGGTTCATATACCCATAATACTAATAAGAAATTTGTGCATATCAAAATAAGATCATATGGAATGTCTGCGATAATATATTGTTCAAATTTCACATCAAGTATAAACATACCAAAAGGTATGAAACTAATTGCATAGATTAGGGAAAATAATATAGATAAAAATGCTAGTGGTATTGGCTTTTTTATCTTAAATAAACAAATAACTCCACTCATTAATGTATAGCTAAAAAACATAGGAGCTAAAGCAAATATATTAAAAGTTCCCATGAATATATTATCAAGTAATACATGTATTGTTATTATGAAAAATGTCCTTTTAAAGCCAAATACGACTGAATATGTAATAATAAGCAAGAAAGTAAATTGAAAATTTGGGATAAAACTTAAAGCCTCTTCCTGGACAACCAAGATGGTAGCCATGAAAGAGACTATAATTATATCTCTAAGCATATTAATCCCAGCTAGCAGTTGAATCGTATGTTTCTATTACAAATTTGTAAACATTTTTATCTTTTAATTCTGCTTCTTTAACGCCTACCATTGAGTATTCATCATTTACATAGAATGCCCAGTACTCACATGCTGTAGGATCTGTTGTTGTATCAGGAGTATACTTGCAAATAGATGTCATAAATGTTCCGCTAAATGTAGCATCAAATTTATCCTCTAAAATTCCTGATAATGTATCATTCTTATAGTATGATACTTCTTCTTTTTTATCAACGTTACCGCCTTTAACGATGATTGTGCACTTGCCATCAGCTTTAGCCTTCCATGGCTTAATGATAACAAGTGTTAATACTATTCCTAAAATAATAACTACAGGAATAATACTTAATAATAGTTTCTTCTTCATTTTTCTTTCCTCCAAAGTCCGCATCCCACCGGACCGTTTAATTTGGAATAAGTATCCTGACTCTGTTTCATCCTTTATAGCGCCTTCCCGTTAAGTGACTTATGCTATATTGTCCACATTACAGTTGTTGGGGCAGCTCAGGCTTCTCACCTGATTCCTTATAACCACTTATATTTTATATAATATTTATATAAAAGTCAATAAAAGGCCTCTTATTTCCAAGTTGATTACTATGATTAAATATATAAAAAGACACTTTTCTAAAAAAGTGTCATTTATTTTTATTCTATAGTGATTCTTCCTTCAGTACTACTATATACATCAGCTAATTCACCATGTAAAATATTTACAATATACTCAATTACTACTTCATAATCAAGCTTTTCAACATTAGGTATAGTATCATATGTCATAAACATATTTACACCATCTCCACCATCTTCTAGGATGTAATCGATTGATGCGACTGTATATGCTTTATCGTTATCTATATCAACATAGGCACCATCTTGTAATACCTTAACATCTTTTACTCTTCTTGGTCCACTAACATACATATAATTACCATTTTCATCTAATTTTACGCTTGATGTAATTGAAGTATCAATTGTATATTTTAGTCCACTTACATTAGCAAATGCACCATTTTCACCAACCATTATTTCACCGTTGAAATAAATATCTTGTGTATCACGAGCAGCAAATTCAAGATAATTTACAATGTCAATTCCAAGAACTCTCTTTGTCATAATGGAATTACCAAAAGGATGAATTGCCATCATATCACCATAAGTTACTTCACCTTTATGTAGATTATCTCTAATTCCTCCACCATTAATAAAGCCAATATCAGCTTTTGATATGATTCTATATGCATCCGCAACTAAATTACCAATAGCAGTTTCTCTTGATCTAACCAGTCTATGATTGTCTTCATCATAAATGCTTAAGTCAAGATCAATAGTAGTTAATACTCTATTTTTAAGTGTATCTATATCAGTTTTAATTGTAGTTAAAAAGTTATTAAAATCAGCATCTTCTTCAGTATAATCAGTAATGTATTCTGTCTCTATTTCGCCATTTTTTGTAATTCTTAATGATGCAAATTCATTAAGCTTATAACCACAATCACATAAATAAACATTTTTGTTATTTTTATCTCTTCTAACTGACCAGCTTAAATCATTATGAGCATGTCCATCTAATATAGCTACATAGCCTGTAGTATTCTCTAAGATATTATAAGTATTATATGGAGCATTTTCCATTTTAGTTCCAGTATGTGAAACAAGTATTACATAATCAGCCCCAGCCTTCTTACATTTATTAATGTTATCTTGAATACAATGATAATATGCATTTGTAGTTTCATGTGAGAAACTATATACTACTTCATTATTTTCTTTAAAGAATGTTGGGTTACTACTAGTTAAAGTTTCAGGTGTTGTTATTCCAACATAACCAACTTTAAATTTTCCAAATTTCTTTATTGTATATGGTTTGACTTCACTAAACTTATTTTCACCACTGCCAGTATATTTAAAGTTACATGATAAAACATCACCATTAAATTCACTAATTCTTTGTTTTAATTCATCCATTCCATAAGAGAATTCATGATTACCAAGAGTCATTGCATCATAACCAATATAATTCATTATATCAATTACATATTTTCCCTTTGAAATAGCACCAATTAAATCACCTTGAATAGCATCACCACAGTCAACAACAGATACATAGTTTTCTTTTTCTAATTGTTTCTTATATGAAACAACTGAAGTATATCCAAGTCGATTATTTTTTTCATCCTTTTCATATCCACAGTGAACATCTGTAGTATTTAAAATGACGATATCTTTATCATTTATTTTTTTTGATTTGCATCCACCAACAAGTAATAATAAGCCGAATATTGTGATGTATTTAAATAATTTCTTCATAATATTCACTCCTTATTATAATTTGGATACAAAGTTTTTAATTCTTTCCATAGCACGCTTTAATTGATCAAGTGAATATGCATAGCTTATTCTTATAAAGCCTTCACCAGAAGATCCAAAGGCAGTTCCAGGAACAACCATTACACGTTCTTCCATAAGTAACTTTTCACAAAATTCTTCACTAGTTAAACCAAACTTTTTAATAGATGGGAATACATAGAAAGCTCCTTCTGGTTCAAAACAATCAAAGCCCATATTTCTTAGGGCATTAACTAAGTATCTTCTTCTTTGATTATATTCTTCTCTCATTTCTAAAATATCATTATCACCGTTTTTTAAAGCTTCAACAGCAGCAAATTGGCTTGTTGTTGGAGCACACATAATAGCAAATTGATGAATCTTTAGCATTTGCTTAATGATATCCTTTGGACCATAAGCAAAACCTAAACGCCAACCTGTCATAGCGTATGCTTTAGAAAAACCATTAACAACAATAGTTCTATCTCTCATACCTTCAATTTGCGATATAGAATAATGCTTTACGCCATAAGTAAGTTCAGCATATATTTCATCAGATAATACTAAAATATCCTTTTCTATAGCGATTTTTGCGATTTCTCTTAAATCTTTTTCTTCCATAATAGATCCTGTAGGATTATTAGGAAAAGCTAATACTAAAATCTTTGTTTTAGGAGTAATTGCTGCTAGCAATTCTTCTTTAGTTAATTTAAAATTATTCTTTTCTTGTAGGTTTATAGTTACTACTTTTGCACCTGCAAGCTTAGCACATGGTGCATAGCTTACATAACATGGTTCAGGAATAATTACTTCATCACCATTATCGATACATGCTCTAAAGCAAGCATCTATAGCTTCACTACCACCTACAGTTATTAATACTTCGCTTAGTGGGTCATAATCTAAATTAAATCTTCTTTTAACATAATTAGACACTTCTATTCTTAACTCCTTTAAACCACTATTAGAAGTATAGAATGTATTACCTCTTTCAAGAGAGTAAATACCTTCTTCCCTAATATGCCAAGGAGTATCAAAGTCAGGTTCACCTACACCTAGTGAAATAACATTTTCCATTTCACTAGCAATATCAAAGAAACGTCTTATACCAGAAGGTTTAATAGATTTAACCTTATCTGTTATAAATTCTCTCATAAGTTCACCATTTCTCTTAAGTCTTTCTTTTCTTCTACTAATACTGTTTTAAAATCTTTATATTTTCTTAAAATAAAGTGTGTTGCTGTTGATTGTACATAATCAAGTGTAGCTAGCTTTTCAAATACAAATTTAGATATTTCTTTCATTGTTTTAGCTTCTAGAATTACAGTAAAGTCAAAAGCACCACTCATTAGAAATACTGAAGATACTTCAGGGAAGTTATAAATACGTTCAGCAATCTTATCAAAGCCTAAACCTCTTTGTGGAGTAACCTTAACTTCAATTAAAGCTGATACTACTTCATCATCTGTATTATCAAAATTAATTAAGGCATGATATCCACAAATTATTTTATTCTTTTCCATTTCTTCTATTTCTTTTTTAACTTGTTCAACTGGTAAATTTACCATAACTGCTAAATCATTTAAATCGATTCTAGCATTTTGTTGTAAAACCTTTAATATTTCTTTATTCATAAAATCACCTATAATATTTCAATTTTGTTTTCGTTTAATAAATTCATGTCTTCATCTGTCCATAAAGACGCTTGTACCTCACCTACATGCATCTTATTTAGCATAAACATACATAATCTAGATTGACCAATACCTCCACCAATAGTTAAAGGTAGTCTATCATTTAAGATATCTTGTGAATATGGACTAGATAACTTCGCATATTCTTTCTTGAATCCTGTTTGACTAGTTAGAGAATCCTTATCTACTCTTATACCCATACTTGATAATTCTAAGGCACAATCAAGAACTTCAAAGTATACTAGAATATCTCCATTTAATTTCCAGTCATCGTAATCCGCGGCTCTTCCATCATGTGGTTCCTTTCCATCGATAGGCCAACCAATTTGACTAATAAATACGGCACCATATTCTTTACAAATAATTGTTTCTCTTTCCTTTGGTGTTTTATCAGGATACATCTTATATAAATCAGTTGATTTAATAAACTTTATATCTTTAGGAAGCTTATTTGTTAAAGTTGGATATTTCTTCATTAACTTAGTTTGAGTATTACAAATCGCCTTATAGATTTTTTTAACAATTTGTTTTAAGAAATTCATATTTCTGTTTTCTCTTGTGATAATTCTTTCCCAGTCCCATTGATCTACATATACTGAATGGAAATTATCTAATTCTTCATCACGACGAATAGCGTTCATATCAGTGTATAAGCCTTCACCAACATTGAATCCATATCTTCTTAAAGCATTTCTTTTCCACTTAGCTAGTGATTGAACGATTTGAACATTCTTTCTTAAATCATGAATGTCAAAGCTAACAGGACGTTCATATCCATTTAAATCATCATTTAAACCTGTTTCAGGTAAAACAAATAGAGGAGCTGAAACTCTTGTTAAATTTAGAGCCTTTGCTAGTTCGCGTTCAAATGTATCTTTTACAAACTTAATAGCAATCTCTGTTTCTAATAATCCTAGTTTTGATTTGTAATTCTTATCAATAATAACTTTACTCATAAATAAGCCTTC
>JAILIR010000142.1 GCA_024695185.1 bacterium
ATTAGCATTAAGCCATTCACTATTGTTACTTCTAACGTCTATTTTATCAAATTCTTCAAATGTACCTTCATAATAAATATTTAAAGTTTCAGTTATGCCGTAAAAAGCTTCACTATAAATTGTTTTCATATTTTTTGTAATGATTAATTCCATATCTTTTAAGGCATTATAATTCGCAAAAGTTCTAGAATCTATTAATGTACCTGTAATTTTTATAGTTTTTAAGCTTTTTGGAATATAATATGTAGCTTCAGTATATTCAGTTGTTTGATTTGTTCTTAAATAATAGCCAGTTATCTCATAAGAATTCTCAAATTCTTTTGTTCCCCACAAACATCCAAAGTGGTAGCTTAAAAATCCAGCAGAACTTATTCCATTTGCATATGGAATTGTTAATTTTTCTAAATTATTGCATCCATGTAATTTATCTCCTGATCCATGAATACGATATATTTTATATTCTTTATCATTCCATGTGATTTTATTTGGAATAACTAATTCTTTAACACTTGATAAATCATCAATAGTTACACCATAAATATCAAACTGATCAGAGCTCATTCCCATTGAGTAATCGAAATTAACTAATTCATCATCTTTTTCAAATACAGCATTAAATTCAATAGATTTTGTCTCCTCAATATAAACGTAACCATCAACAATTTTAATTTTTGGAGTTAAGTCAACTCCAATTTCATTTACTTTATTTCCTAAGTTATCATATATTATTGTTCCATTATATGCCCAACCCTTAAAATTATGTAAAGTCCAATTTAAATCAAAAGGAAAACATTCACTAGTTATTCCATTAACAGAATGCCATCCTACATATTTTTCATCTACACCATATGTACCATAATCTCCAAAATTCAAATTAATATATACCATATTTTTGTATTGATCTATATTTATTTGACTAGTTGTTGTATTTGATGTAGTTACTGTTTTAGGGTTAACTTTTGTTTTTGTAATTGTTTTTGTATTTGTTTTGGAATCTGTTTTTGTATTTGTATTAGTTTTTTTCTTACAAGATGGTAAGAAAAGTGCACTTAATATAATAGTTGAAGTTAATAATATCTTTTTCATAATACCTCCAAGGTTAAAAAATATTAGTTTTAATAATTATTATATCTAGTTTTAATAACTAGTAATTCAAAGCTGTTGCGCAAGCCTATTTTATATAAATTTAAGCCTATTTCAAACGCTTAAAATAGGCTTATATGCTAGTTTTTTACTATTCTACAGTTACAGATTTAGCTAAATTCTTTGGCTTATCAATATCATTGTTTTTATATAGTGCTACATAATAAGCTAGCATTTGACATACTACAACACTTACCATAGGCGTTAAATAGTGAGCAACATTAGGAATAATGATATCATCCTTTGAATATGCGAGAGATTCTAAAGATATTACATAGCCTTTAGCTCCTCTAGCTTCAGCTTCAGCTAAATTACTTCTAATAATAGAGTTTGTACCCTCTTGAGTAATAATAGCTATAACTGGTGTACCATCTTCAATTAAAGCTATTGTTCCATGCTTTAATTCTCCAGATGAATAGCTATCAGTATTGATATAAGATATTTCTTTTAATTTTAAAGCAGCTTCATCACCAGCCCAGTAATCAATACCACGGCCAATATAGAATATAGCCTTACTATTTTGAATCTTTTTAGCCATATCTTTAACTAATGGTTTTAAATCAACAATTATATCTTCAATAACTTGACTAACTCTATTTAAGTTATTCTTTAAGTTTGTTTTCTTATTACTTACAGCCTTAGCCAAAATAGACATTACGGCAATACTTGCTGTATAGCTTTTTGTTGAAGCTACACTAATCTCTGTGTTAGCACAAATATCTAATACGAAGTCACTATAATGAGCCATAGTAGATTCAACAGAGTTTGTAATAGATATGATCTTAAATCCTTGTTGCTTATATTTTTTCATTACGGTAATACAATCTAGTGTTTCACCTGATTGTGATACAAAAATGAATATTGGTTTTTTAGTCATTAATGGATTTGAATAAACTAATTCACTAGCTACAAAGCACTCTGTAGGTATTCCACATAATTTCTCAAAGAAATATTTACCCATAAATGATGCATATAAGCTTGTACCACAGGCAACAAAGTTAATTTTATCACTATTATTAATCGCATCAATTAATTTATAATCAATTACAGCATTATCATCATCAAAATATTTTGTGATAATTCGTCTAATTACATCTGGTTGCTCCTCAATCTCTTTAAGCATATAATGATCATAATTACCCTTTGAGATATTATATTCATCAAGCTTTAAATCCTTAAATTCAGGTTTGATTTCAAAACCCATTAAATCCATAATCTTAACATCATTTTGTTTAATAATCGCAATTCTTTGATCTTCAAAAATGAAATATTTATTTACATCCTTTGGAAAAGCTATTATATCAGATGCAATAGTAACACCATCATTAGACATTCCTAGAATTAATGGTGTTTTATTTTTAACACAATAAATAACATCAGGATTCTCATTGTCAACAATTAATAAGGCGTAAGATCCTTCAAGCTTACTCATAGCTTTTCTAATAGCACTATCAGTACACATTTTCTTACTATAAAACTCTATTAGATTAACTATAACCTCACTATCAGTTTCACTATAGAAATTATAATCAGATAAATAATCTATTTTTAGCTTTCTATAGTTTTCAATAATACCATTATGAACTAAAATGAATCTTTTATTATTTGAAATATGAGGATGGCTATTATCATAATTAACCATACCATGTGTAGCCCATCTAGTATGTCCAATACCTACGTGAGTTTCAAATGAATAGTCAGTTATTTCGCATAAATGAGCGATTCTACCTTTATCCTTATATATTTTAAATTCATTCTTATCTAATAGGGCTAAACCACTTGAATCATATCCTCTATATTCTAAAGCCTTTAAGCCTTCAAGGATAATGCTTCTAGCATCCTTAACACCTATATAGCCTACAATTCCGCACATATAAATCACCTACATTTCATAGTCTGTTTTATCAATTAATTTTGTACTAGTTAAATCTCCTATAATATAACAATCAGTTAAATCATATAAATTACAAGCACTTATAGATTCATCATATTCTTCATCAAAAATCTTTTTTAGTAACTTTTGATACTTCAAACCCATAGCTACAAGTAATACTCTTTTATATCTTTTTAATTCAGCAATATCTACATTACCGTCTATATCAAGATTTCCAATATAAACAAAGGCATTACCATCTTGTTTTAAATCGGATAAATCTATATCTACTAAATCCACTTTAGCGCATGCATTTAAACCACTGAATTTATTAATAGTTTCAATTGCTAGTTCAAATAAGGTATCAGAAAGATACATTTTTTTAGTTGTAACTAATTTCATCTATAAGCCTCCAATCTATATATTGGGCTATTTGCCCCATATTTTTCTTCAAATTCTGTTTCAACATTAACAAAATCTAATTCAGAGTTATGTAGGTCTAAATTAACTCTTTTTAATTTAAACCCATAATTATTAAAGGATTCTAGGGAAAACTCAAATAAGCCTCTATTATCAGTCTTAAAATGAATTTCTCCATCCTTAGTTAATAGTTTATCATAAATTTGTAAAAAATTCTCGTGTGTTAATCTTCTTTTAGCTTGCCTTTTCTTTGGCCATGGGTCAGAGAAGTTTAAATATATTAAGCTGATAGAGCCTTCATAAAAGATATCAAGTAGGTTAGATGCATCCATATTAAGTAGTCTTAAATTAGGTATATCAAGTATCTCTAGCTTCTTAGTAGCCTGTAAGATTACACTACTATATTTTTCTATACCAATAAAGTTTAGATTAGGGTTGTTTAAAGCCATTTCTATGATAAATCTACCTTTACCCATACCTATTTCAATACAACTAGG
>JAILIR010000148.1 GCA_024695185.1 bacterium
TACATACACTACTAAAGTAGAATGAGTTTCAATTGGTATATTAATTCCTTGTCTATTCATAGCTATAAGTAGTCCATCAACCATAATAACTAAACCAATAGCACTTGCTTTTTTACCAAATTGAGCCATAAGCTTATCATATCTACCACCAGAAGCTATCGCATCACCAGTATCATGTGTATATGCTTTAAATATAATTCCAGTATAATAAGTATATTGAGTAAGCATACCCAAATCAAATGAAATATATTTACTAAATCCATATGTATCTAATATTTTATAAACTTTTTCTAATCTTTCAATTGCTTTTAAGGCTTTTTTATTATCATTTGCAATAGTTTTAGCTTTTTCTAATATTTCTATTCCACCAAATAAATTTGGTAATTCAAGAATTTTTTCTTTCATATCTTCATCTATATTCTTAGTAGATAACAATTCAGAAGCACCAAAAATATTTTTATTTTGAACTAATACTTTAAATTCTTCGATTTCATCTTCTTCTAATTTTGCCTCTTTCATAAGACCATTAAAGAAATCAACTTGACCTACCTCGATTTGAAAATCGCTAAGTCCTGCCTTTAATAAACAATCTATACATATAGCTATCATTTCTGCATCAGCATCAGATGTATCATCATTAAAAAGCTCTGCACCAAGTTGAGTGTTTTCTTTTAACTTACCTTGATAACTAATATTATTAATAAAAGTATTGCCTACATAGGATAACCTGATAGGGAAATGCTCACTTTTATAATACTTTGCCACACATCTTGCAACAGATGGTGTCATATCTGGTCTAAGTACTAATGTATTGCCCTCGTGATCAAAAAATTTAAACATTTCCTTTGAAGGAACTGAACCTCTCTCGGCATTAAAAATATCGAAAAATTCAAATGTTGGTGTTTGAATTTGTTTAAAACCATACAATTTTAAAACTTCTTGCATACTATTTTGCACTGTTTGTTTTTTTTCACATTCTCCATTATAAATATCTCTTACACCCTCAGGTGTATGAAGCAGTTTATTCAACATCTAAGCTGCACGTCCTTTCTGGTATTTCCTAGACATTACCCATACATGTCCTAATTACCATATTATAAAACAAGTAATTAGGTGTGTCAAATAAATGTAGGTTAATATTTTAACTATATTTTTTATTATTAGCAATTCCTAAACTTATAAGGCATCTGCTAGATTTCCTCCCATCAAGCTTACAGCATCAATTATTCTATCAAAAAATTCTTTTCTAGTCTGTTCACCTTTTCTTATTTCATTAAATACCTGACCATCTTTTATAAATAAGACCCTACTTGCATAGCTTGCACTAAAAGCATCATGTGTAACCATTAGTATAGTTGCTTTTCTAGTTTTATTCATTTCAACCATACTCTCAAGCAAATGTCTAGCTGATTTTGAATCAAGTGCTCCTGTTGGCTCATCTGCAAGAATTATTCTAGGATTAGTAATTAGTGCTCTTGCTGCTGCAACTCTTTGTTTTTGTCCACCACTCATTTGATAGGTGTATTTTTCTAATACATCATCTAAACCTAATACACTTGATATTTCTTTTACACGTTTATCTATTTCTTTTACCTTAACATTATTAATTGATAATGGTAAGGCTATATTTTCATAAGATGTTAAGGTATCTAATAAATTATATTCTTGGAATATAAAGCCTAGACAATCCCTTCTAAAAGTATTTAACTTATCCCCTTTTAACCTAGTTATATCCACACCATCTACTATTATTTTTCCACTAGTTACCTTGTCTATGGTAGAGATACAATTAAGCAAGGTAGTCTTTCCTGAACCACTTGCCCCCATTATAGCAACAAACTCACCTTCTGATACATCAAAAGAAATATTATCAATCGCTTTTGTAAGATTCATTTTATTACCATAATATTTTTCAATTCCTTGTATTTGTAAAACTGTACTCATAGTATTCCTCCTCGTATAATAATCTTATAAATACACTAATCTATTATCTTCTTTCTCTAATTATTCTTTTACAAGTCTTATTAGTTAAAATAAAATATAAACCATATATTATTAATATGATTCCAAAAGAAATAAAAATACTCTTTATTGGACAATCAAGTCCAAGCATTGTAAAAAAATCTCTAACTAACTTTATACCAAATATAGAGTGAACTATAGAAAGTGCTATAGGCATTCCAAAAAATAGTATATTTTGATAAAACAATGACTTATTTATCATCTTTTCGCTTACACCAATCTGTCTAAGTATAACATATTTTCCTATGTTATCATTAGCGTCTGTTAAAGTTTTTAAAGCAAGTATAGCTGCACTTGTTATCATAAACACTATACCAATGTATATTACTATAAATATAGCAAAAGCTGTTGCATAAGTTATAGAATTTTTTATCTTTTTGCTAGGATATATCTTAAACCCACTACCCTCTTCGTTTTCTTCAACTACTTTATCAACAACATAATCATCTATAGAGTTATAGTTACCCTCAAACTTATAATCCTTATTATAAGAAGCAGACATATAATTTGTGCACTTATATAATTTTGATATATCTGCTGAATCTGGCACAATTGTAACCCCTGATATAAAATTCATATCAAAAAATTGCAATTGCATAGCATCATTTTCACTGATACATTTTTTATACTTAGGTTTATATGTTTTATCACCTATTGTTATTGGTATATTTTCTTTTAAACCAAGCTCTTTCGCTTCACAAACACTTTTATTATTACACACTAGA
>JAILIR010000157.1 GCA_024695185.1 bacterium
ACTTAATAATAAAGTAAAGAATGCAGATTATATAGTAAGAAACGAAGATGGAACATCAGAAGTTGTAACTGATGAAAATGCACCTATTGATAGAACAGTTATTATTGAAGATGAAACAACATTTAAGAGTTATATTAGAGAAAATTATTTAACTGTTGATTTTACAAAACAAACAGTACTTGTATATTTCTATCTAACATATTATGAAGGTAGAGATCTATATATTTCTAAAATTGATTACAAAAATTGAAATGTAAAAGTAGATTTCTATGATAAGTATACTGGTAAAAAGGATAATTCAGGACCATGCCCTGGATATGCTGTAGTTGTACTTGATAAATTAGAATTAAAAGATTGTACATTTACATATACAAGTAAAAATTAATAACAACATAAAAATGGGCTATCAGCCCTTTTTTATTGAATAAATATATTATTTATTATAAAATATAATATGGAGGTGATTTTTGTGAAGCTACTTGGAATTAAAGTAAAACAAGAAATAACAGAAGCTCTAACTAATAGTATGCATAGCCAAACTAATGTCTCACAAGAATACTTAATACCTCCAGTTATAGGTAGAGTAAAAAATGCTCCACAAGCCGCAACATTTATTAATAACAAGCTTAATTTGATGAATATAAAAGAAGAAAGAATTATCATTAATTATAATGGTGAAATTATAAAGGTTGCGAAAGATGAACCGGCTAGATATGTTGATGAAAATAGAGTAGAGGTTCAAAAAGGAATATATAAAGATACTAGAACAATAGTATATTTTGAACTTGTTTATGAAGAAGAACAACCAGCTCAACAACAAGAAGAAACTAAAGAAGAAAAGCCTAAAACTATATATGATGTAAGAGTAGAAATGTATGATGAGGGTAGGTATTCTGAATGTAGAGATATTACAAAAAGAGTACTTGAAATGGCTATCTCTGATAGAAATTATAAGGATGTAATAGACTTTAGATTAGACTTGCTAGAGCTTAATGCTAGACTAGATGAAGCATATTTAAATAGAGATGTTTTAAAGGATTTATCTAACGATTTAGCTAGTGGTGAAATAGGAGAAAATGATAGATTAGAGCTATATAGAACTATTGCTAAAAATTATATGAATTTAAATGATTATGAAATGGCTGAAAAGTGCTATAGAAAGGCATTATCTTTAACTGATAGAGAAGATAAAATTAAAGCTATTTTAAAAGAAATTTATATGATTAGCTTACGTAGAATGTATGATAGTGAATCCTTCCTATTAAGCTATTGTGCTAAAAGGAAAGATAAGCTTGAAGAGCTTGAAAAAGATATTGTTTTACCAGTAGATTATGTTGCTCATGATCCTATTGAAAACACTCGTGAGTTCCAAGAAGTTATAGGAGATGCTATTAAGAAAGTTGATAGTCTTCTTAAAAATAGTAAAGGTAGACCTGACTATTATCAAATGTATTATCGTAAGCTTACAGAGGTTTTAAAAGACGATTATAATATCGATTGGAAGAGTCCTGAGAAGCTTAGTATAAAGAAGCTTTATTAATTAAAAATTACATTTTTAAAGAGAATAACGTTTTCATTTTCGTTATTTCTTTTTTTTATAATTTATTAGTGTATAATAAAATTGGTAATATACCTTAAGGAGGAAATACTATGTCTTTATTATTAGGAAAAAAAGTTAAATTATTTAGCCTTAGCTCAAATAGAAAGCTAGCTGAAGAAATATCTGAAGCACTAGGAGTTCCACTAGCTGATTGTGTTGTTAAAAGATTCGCTGATGGTGAAGTAAACATCAACATCAATGAAACAGTTAGAGGACACCATGTATTTGTTGTTCAACCTACAAATAATCCAGTAAATGAAAATTTAATGGAATTACTTGTTATGATTGATGCATTAAAGAGAGCTAGTGCTCAAACAATTAATGTTATCGTTCCATATTATGGATATTCTAGACAAGATAGAAAGGCTGCACCTAGACAAGCTATTAGTGCTAAGCTAGTTGCAAACCTAATCCAAGTTGCTGGAGCTTCTAGAATTTTAATTATGGATTTACATGCTGCTCAAATTCAAGGATTCTTTGATATTCCAGTAGATCACTTCGAAGCTCTTCCAATCTTTGCTGATTATTTTGGAAAGAAAGATCTAACTGATGTTGTAGTAGTATCACCAGACCATGGTGGAGTTACTCGTGCTAGAAACTTAGCAAGAGCTCTAGATAATAAGCCAATTGCTATTATCGATAAGCGTAGACCAGAACCAAACAAGGCTGAAGTTATGAATATCATTGGTGATATCCAAGGTAAAACTTGTATCATGATTGATGATATGATTGATACTGCAGGATCTATTTGTGCTGGTGCTCAAGCATTAATTGATGCTGGTGCTAAAGAAGTTTATGCATGTGCTACACACCCAATTTTCTCTGGTCCAGCTATTGAAAGATTAACTAATTCTCCTATTAAAGAAGTTGTAGTTACAAATACAATCGCATTAACACCTGAAAAGATGGCTCCAAAAATTAAACAACTTTCAGTTGGTCAATTATTTGGTGAAGGTATTATGCGTATAATTGACGATAGAACATTATCTGAGTTATTTAGAAAATAATGAAGTTAATTGTTGGTCTAGGTAATCCAGGTAAAGAATATGATAAAACTAGACACAATACTGGTTATATGACAATTGATTACTTCGCAGAGAAGAACAATGCGACATTTAAACTAGACACTAAGCTTGAAGGCTTTATATCTACTATTAATATAAATGGTAATAAAGTAATTCTACTTAAACCTACTACTTATATGAATTTAAGTGGTAACTCTATTAGTAAAGTACTTAATTACTATAAAGTAGATGTTAAAGATATGCTTATCATTCATGATGATCTTGACCTAGAAGTAGGTGTGATAAGATTTAGAAATCACGGTAGTGCTGGTGGACATAATGGTTTAAAAAGCATTATTGAACATATTGGAAGTAATTTTAATAGATGTAAAATCGGTATTAGTAAGTCTAATGATGTTATTAATCATGTTCTTTCTAAGTTTAGTAAAGAAGAAGAAATACTAATAGATAATGCTATTGTTAAAGTAAATGATGCCATTAATGATTTCATAAATGATAAGTCATTTGATGAAATAATGAATAAATATAACTAAATGAAGCTTGTATAAGCTTCTTTTTGGCTTTGTAAAGAAAAGGTGATTTTATGATTTTGAATGTGGAAAACTTAAATAAATACACTAAAAAAGATGGATTTAGAATATCAAATATGACTTCTAATGCCTCTATTTTTACTATTGCTTCTATGTTTCAAATGAATAATGATAATATCTTTGTTGTACTTGATACCTTATATGAAGCTCAAAAGTTCTATGATAAATTAATAAATATGTTAGGGCTTGATGATGTATTATTTTATCCATCAGATGAATTAATCACTTCTGAACTATTAGTATCATCTATTGAATTTAAGTTAGAAAGAAATCTAGCAATTAAAAACCTATTAGATAACAAAAAACA
>JAILIR010000158.1 GCA_024695185.1 bacterium
TTTATTTAAATCTTCTTTATCGAAATAATAAATATCTCCTAGATAAGAATAAGCCTCTTTTACGCCGTTTTTAGCATATTCTAAGCATACTTTTTCTTTTTCATTAATATTATTATCATCTAAAGCTAATAGCTTATCATCTAATTCATTAAGTTTACTCATCAGTATCCTCCTTAATTTTGAATTCTTCAATATTATATTCTTCTGCGAAGCCTTTAACATACTTACTTACTAATGCTTTTTGATTTAATAAATCATATTTAAGTATTTCATCACTTAAATTATATCCTAATACCTTAAGTGAATCTTTTAAATCTGTAATACTTAATTGATCATTAATAAACATCATACAAGTAGCACAAAATAGTTTCTCTTTTGAATAGCCTTCCTTTTTTAAGGCTTCATATGTTACAAATATTTCCTCTTTTGTCATTATTATCTATCTTCTCTAAAATAATTTGTTCCAAGTGCTTGAGGTGGTTGAACTGATTTACCACCAAAGATACTTGTGATAATTAATATAACAATTGTTACAACATATGGTAACATCTTTAATGCTTCAGATCCTGCATTACTTAAATTATTGAATATACCTGAATAAGGTAATTGATATAGTAATGCGAAAATGAATGAACCTAATATACAAATATTTGGTCTCCATATAGAGAATATAACTAAAGCAACTGCAAGCCAACCTAAAGTTTCAATTGATGAAGCTTGTTGGAATGCTCCATGAATATGTACCATAACATAAGTTAAACCGCCAAATCCTGCGATTATTGAACCAATAATAGTAGATATATATCTATATCTAGTAACATTAACACCAACAGCATCAGCTGTAGCTGGATTTTCACCAACAGCTCTTAGTCTAAGTCCCATCTTAGTCTTCTTAAAGAAGAAATAAGCAAGTATAGCCATGATTAATGCTAGATATACTAAGAATCCATATCCAAAGAATAATCTAACCAAATCAGGTGAACTATCAGTAATACCAAACATAGAACCAAAATATTTATTACTAGCACTCATTAAAAGAGCGATAGTTCCAATTTTAGATCCTAAGAAGCTAGCTCCAGCAACACCAAATGTTGTAATAGCTAAACCTGTAATATTTTGATTAGCTCTTAATGTTACAGTTAAGAAACTATATAATAAACCAACTAATCCACCAAATATAATTGTAAATAGTATGGCGAAGAATATAATTAACATTGCTGCACCAACACTACTATAACCCGCAATTTTAACAGCCCAGTATGCTCCAAGGCATCCACCTAAGCCACCAAAACACATAACACCAGGAGTACCTAAGTTTAAGTGTCCTCCTTTTTCTGTAACCATTTCACCTAAAGCACCATATAGAAGTACTGCAAATAATGTTACTGATTGTATAATCCATGTAATCATAATTATTCACCCTCCTTCATATCAAGGTTCTCTTGCTCAGGTAAAGAAATGCTTTCTTCATCTTCTTTTATTTCATTAGCCTCTTCTGTAGTTTCTACAGGAAGTGTTTCTTCTTTTTTCTTACGCTTAAATATTTTCTTAAATCCTTTACCAATTCCATAATAAATCATCGCAAAGAAATTATATACAGGAACACATACTTTTTCTAGGAATCTAAAGAACTTATTATCAATTTCATCTTCTTCATTTCTTCTAAACATTATTTTATATCTAGAGAAGAATGTACAACCAATTATGAAGAAAATGAATATTGATGTAATAATCATTGTGATTGAATCATTAGTTGAACCAATTACTGTTAATAATTCTGATGTACCTCTTTGTAGGAATACAACCATGAATGCTGTTAAAATCATATAATATGGATTAAAATTAGCTAACCATACAACTATAATAGCCGTAAATCCTTTATTTCCAGTTGAACTAGTATTAACAACATGGTTTAATCCATTAGTTAAAATAAAGCCAATTAAACCACAAATAGCACCTGATAATATTAATGTTCTAATAACTACCTTTCTAACATTAATACCAACATATTTAGCTGTATTAACTGATTCACCAACAAGTGATAATTCAAAACCATGTTTAGTATGTCTAATATACATAGCTACTATAACAGTTAAAGCCGCAACTATTAGTATTGGTGTTAAATATTCATAAATCATAGGAAGACTTCCCTCGTATAATACAGGAAGTGTATTAGATCCACCTGTAGCACACGCATTAATGAAAATGGCTACTAATTGAATAGCTACATAGTTCATCATTAAAGTAAATAATGTTTCATTAGTATTCCATTTAGCTTTAAATAAAGCTGGAATAACTGCCCATATTATACCCGCAGAAACGGCTACAATAAGGCATATTATACACAATAGTGGGCTTGGAATCTTTCCATGCCAGAAATATATACATACATAAGCCATCAAAGCACCCATAAGTGCTTGCCCATCAGCACCGATATTCCAGAATTTCATTTTAAATGCTGGAAGCAATGCTAAACCTAAACCTAATAAAATAGCTAAATCTTTTAGAGTTGTCCAAATACTTAAACCAGATCCAAATGATCCAGAGAATAGAGATCCTAAGAAAGTGAATGGATTACATCCTTCATTTGCAGCAAGTAATATTGATGAAACTATGAAGGCTAAAAGTAATGCCATTACTTTGATGCCTATAGTTTTGCCTATAGTTATTTGATCTCTTTTAACGATATGGATTAGTGGGTCTTTTTGTTTATTAATGTTCTTCGCCATTATTCTCCACCTCCACATCTTTATTATCTTCTTCTCCTAGTTTTATCCACTCTTCTTCAGTAAGTTGTGAGTCCTTTGCCATACCCCAAGCTCTTTCGCTTTGTTCTTCTAGTAAGTTTAATGAACCAGTCATCATTAAACCTAACTTTTCCTTAGTAGTCTTAGCAGCATGAACAACACCCATTACTTCACCATGACATAAAACTAATATCTTATCACATAATGCAAGCATAACGTCTAAGTCTTCACCAACGAATAGTATACCTACACCATTTGCTTTTTGTTCATTTAAAATATCATATATTACATAACTTGAGTTAATATCAAGACCTCTAACTGGATAAGCTGTAACTATTACATTAGGTCCCGATTCAATTTCTCTACCAACAAGTACCTTTTGAACATTACCACCTGATAAACGTCTAACAGGTGTTTCAGTTGATGGAGTAACGATATCTAATTTTTCAATTAGTGCTTGTGCACGTTCACGAGCACTCTTTCTATCAACAAAAATTCCTTTATTTTCTCCATAGTTCTTTAACATCATATTATCAGTAATAGAAAATGATGGAGCTAAACCCATACCTAATCTATCTTCAGGTATGAAGCTCATTGAAATACCCTTTTCAATAATCTCTTTAGGTTTTAAGTGAATTATACTTTCACCCTTATGAGTTATTTGACCAGATGTAACTGGTCTAATACCAGCAATCGCTTCACAAAGCTCTTTTTGGCCACATCCAGAAATACCTGCGATACCAAGCATTTCTCCACCTCTAATATAGAAACTTACATTTTTAATAGCAAGAGATCCATCATCAGCTTTAACGCTTAAGTTTCTTACTTCTAGTAGAGGTCTATCAAAATCAGTTTTAACTCTATCTATTTTTAAAGTTATTTTTCTACCTACCATCATATCAGTTAATTCTTTTTCATTAGTTTCGCTTGTATTAACTGTATCAATGTATTTACCTTTTCTAAGAATTGTAACTCTATCAGATATTTCCATAACCTCATTAAGCTTATGAGTAATGATGATAATAGATTTACCATCTTCCTTCATAGCTTTTAAAACCTTAAATAGCTTTTCAATTTCTTGTGGAGTTAAAACAGCTGTAGGTTCATCTAATATTAAGATATTTGCACCACGATATAAAACCTTGATAATTTCAACAGTTTGTTTTTCCGATACGCTCATATCATAAATCTTTTTCTTTGGATCAATGTCAAATCCATAACGATTTGCTATTTCATTTACTTCATCATAAATGTTTCTCTTTTTATCCTTCTTTTCATTCATCCCAAGAATAATGTTTTCAGCAGCAGAAAAGATATCAACTAATTTAAAATGTTGATGTATCATTCCTATTCCATATTTGAATGCATCCTTAGGAGATTTAATAAATACTTCTTCTCCTTCAATGTAAATATTACCCTTATCAGGGAAATAAATACCAGATATCATATTCATTAAGGTAGTCTTACCACTACCATTTTCACCTAATAGTGCAAGAATTTCGCCATGCTTAACATTAAGATTAACCTTACTATTAGCAACAACTTTACCGAATGTCTTGGTAATGTTTTTTAATTCTATTGCGTATTCAGCCATAATTTCACTCCTTTAAAGAGATTTTTTAATGCAATTAAAGGCGGAGAGTACCTCCGCCTCTAAATTGTATTAGATTAATTATTTTTCAGTAATTCCATCTATTCTTAAATCGAAATATGGAGCACTTCTGAATTCTGATTCATGGAAGTAACCATCAGCGATAACTTCTGTTTCACCTACATAATCACCTAAATCATCAACATCAGCTAAATAAGTAGTTACTGCAGCACCCTTAACTGTGAACTTAGTTGTATCAAATACATGAAGCTTTCCAGCCTTGAAATCAGCAACAGCTTTATCCATAGCAGCTTGAGTACCTTCAGCAGCAATCTTAGTGTTTGCTGGATAAACTTCAACAGCACCATTAGCGATTGTTCCTGTCCAGTCAGCATCCATCTTCTTACCTTCAAGAGTTGATTGGATGAAATATCTGAAGAATGGTCTCCAGTTAATTCTTGATGATGTTAAATAAGAATCTTTTAAATCATCATTTGATCCATTGTAGAATACATTTGGAACTTTCTTAGCTTCACAAACACCTGGAGCTCCTTGAGAGTCAGCATGTTGGCTAATTAGAACAGCCTTATCTTCATCAATTAAAGTTGTAGCTACAGTCTTTTCAGCATTTTCATTATACCATGAGTTAGTATATCTAACAACCATAGTTGCACTTGGACATACTGATTTAGCTCCTAGATAGAATGAAGTATAACCAGAAACTACTTCTGCATATGGGAATGCACCTACATAACCCATAATAGCTTGTTCTGCTGTAATTGTTCCAGCTTCGATCATAGCATTTAACTTCATACCAGCAGCGATACCTGCAGTATATCTACCTTCGTAGATTGAAGCGAATGCATTGTGGAAGTTAGTTAATGTAGTTTTTTCAGCATCTAAGCAGTGAGCATGAGTACCTGTTGCATGAGCAAATTCAACATTAGTGAATTCCTTAGCAGCACGAATCATATGTTCTTCATGACCGAATGAGTCAGCGAATACACCCTTACAACCTTTGTTTACTAATTCCTTAGCAGCGTTGTAGCATCCTTCACCTTCTTCAATGTTAGTCTTAAGCATTGCTTTTACGCCTAATTCCTTACAAACATCTTTAGCAGCATCGATAAAGTTCTTGTCATAAGTTGATTTTTCATCATGTAAGAAGATAAATCCGAACTTATCCTTTGAATCATTACCACAAGCAGCTAAACTTAGGCCAGCAGCACAAGTAAGAATTGCTAATAATAATTTTTTCATATTCTTTTTCTCCTTTTTTATTCTGAATGAGCATCCTCTAAAACCATTATCTATATTTATTCTTACTCAGTATCTCCTTAATTTCCTTCTCTTTTTTCCTAATAAAGAAAAGTAAGAGTAATAAATAAAAAATACTTCCAATTACAAAGTAAAAGAAAGTATCCAGGAATTATTTTATTCGTAGTACTACAATTTTTTGGTTGTAGTGTAGAAACTTTCCCACCATATAAGGGTAATTATACGAAACTCTATTCAGTTTTTACAATACTAATATATCATATTAGAATTATCTTTTAAAGTGTTTTTAATAAAATTAAAAAAGCCAAAACGTTTACATATACGTTCTGGCTTTATTTTAAAATTATTTTAAAATAGGTTTTCCATTTTCAAATTTTGTGATTATAGCAGCACTTTCTACCTTTATACCCATCTTTTCTAGGCGTTCTCTACCACCTTGGAATCCCTTTTCAATAACAATACCTACACCAACAACAGTACTACCTGCTTGTTTGCATAAATCAATTAATCCTAAGGCTGCATTACCTTCTGCAAGAAAATCATCAATAATTAATACCTTATCATCTTTAGTTAAATAATCCTTTGCTACAGTTACAACTGATTCAGTTCCTCTAGTGAATGATTTAATAGTTGTTTTATAAACAGTATTCATATCTACTGTTTTACTTTTAGACTTTTTCGCAAATACCATAGGTGCATTATTAAAATAGTTTGCAACAGCTAAAGCATATGCAATACCACTAGCTTCAATAGTTAGTACTTTATTTACACCACTAAAATTAGAACCTAAATATCTAGCAATTTTATATACTAAATCAGTATCAATTTGATGATTTAAAAAAGAATCTACTTTTAAGATATCTTCACCGATTACTTTTCCATCCTTTAATATTCTATCCTTTAATTCTTGCATCATAATAATCTCCTTATCAAAAAGGGAAAACACTTTTGTTTCCCCGTTTTTTTATCCTTTTAATCCTCTTGTTTGTCTATCCATATCTTCAACTACAATATCATAGATTTCACCAAGAGTTCTGCAATATTTCATTACATCCCATGGTTCATTTGTGTGAAAATGCAGTTTAATTAATTCATCATCACCAGCAACTAATAAGCAGTCACCTTTAAAGTTAGCTAAAATGTAATCTCTAATTTGATCTTCATCAAGGTTTTCACCTTCAATTAATAATTGTGTATCATATCTAAATTCAATCATACTAAACCTCCTATACACTCTCTTGTTTGATTTTATTTATCATACGAATTATATTATAAATCTTTTATAATACATTTGCAAATTATTTGTTAAGTTGACCATGATGAATATCTACTATATCATTAATTGCCTTTAAGGCATCAAGTGTCTTTTTAATGATAGTATCAATTTCAGTTCCTTCATTATAATTAGATGGCGCAATAAAATCTACTCTCTTATCTACTAATAAACTATTAGCTAAATCTTTTGTTTTATCAGTATATACCGCAATTGATTTTCCTCCATTAGATTTAACTAATTTCATACAAGGAATATCAGTAATACCATCTGCGATATAAATCATATTTCTAAATGGTATATCTCTGTCATCATTAGCAACATATTTATTTAAATCGTTATCGTTAGATACATCTAAAACACCTTTATTTATTCTAAATAAGAATTGTGTTTTAGTTGTATAATTAACGACTAATTTAGGCCATACAGCTATATCATTTTCATCATATAAAAATTCACATGCATAAATCTCTTTAAATTCTTTGGCAATATTAGATCCTTCTATTATTTCCTTTAATCCACTAGAAATAATAAAATGTTCTACTTCAACGCCAATAGATTTACCATAATCATTTATACGCTTAAACCAAGTCTCTACACCAGGAAAGAATTCAATATTCTTACCTGCATTATTAAATATTTCTCTTTTAATTGGTTTACTATGGTTTTTAGATTCTTTTATCATTAAATATAGATATGATAATATCTTATCCATATGTTCCTTCTTTGACATTTGATCACATTTTAACCAAAAATCAGATGCA
>JAILIR010000162.1 GCA_024695185.1 bacterium
ATTTAGAATTATGGACTAATTATTTTGATAAAAAAGAAGAAGTTAAAGAAATAATACTTTATGGTGTATCTATGGGCGCATCTACTTTAATGAATACATCTAATAGATTTAATAGTAATAAAATTAAGCTATTAGTATTTGAAGCTGGATTCATTAAAATGAGTAGAATGATTAAAGATTCCCTAAAAAGAAAAAACAAACTTTTATTATTATTCTATCCACTAGTAAAAATACATTCACTAGCGTTTGCGCATTTTAGAATAAGTGGTTTTGATATATCTAAAAAGCTTAAGGAGTGTAATTATAAAGCATTATTTATTCACGGAAAAGAAGATAGATTAATAAATTATAAAGATACAATTCATGCATTTGATAATAAAATAGATAATAAAGAATTATTACTTATTGATGGTGCTGGACACAATATGTGTAACCTATATAATAAAGAAGTAATCAAAGAAAAAATAGAAGAAATGATAAAATAAAAAAGCTTAGATAATCTTATATCTAAGCCTTTTTTAATTATTTTTGTAACACTTCATTCATTATATCTGTTTCAGCCTTTAAATCTTCACTAATAGGTTTACCCATGTAGAAGGCTGCCATTAAACCAGGTCCTACATTTATACCACAAGAAGGGAATACATCATTAATGATGATCTCTTTTGGATGGAATTTTTCATTTAACATTTCTTTAAATTCTAGTGCTTGTTTCATATGGTTAGTTTGAGCAATTAAGATGATTTGTTCACTAGGATTTTCAATTGTTTTACTAATATAATTTAGAATAGCTTGATAAGCTTTCTTTTCACCCTTAGCTTTACCTAAAACAGTAGTTAAACCTTGATGATTGAATTCACCTAATGGCTTAATACCAATAAGTGTTCCAAAGAAAGCTTTAGAGTTTGAAAGTCTACCCTTTTTAGCAACAAAAGATAAGTCATCTAACCAACCCATCTCATGGAAGTTGTTTTTATTCTTTTCAATTAATTCAGCAACCTCTTCAATAGATTTACCCTCTTCTCTAAGTAAGCTTGCCCAAATAGCTATTAAACCAAAGCCATTTGAATATCTTTGGCTATCAATACAAATAATTTTAGCATCAGGATATTCTTCTAAAGCTAAATCACGAGCCTTTAAAGCAAAGTTATAAGTTCCTGATAAAGCACTTGAAATAGTTAACGATAATACATCATAACCTTCCTTAATATATTTTACAAAGGCTTCTTTAAATTCATCTATATTTGCTGGAGAAGTAGAATAAGCATTTGGATTACTCTTTAATGCTTTATAAAATTCTTCTCTAGTACAATATTTCCATTCTAGTACACCTTCACGTTCAATGTTGTCTGGAAATACGATATGTCCTTTAACATATTCAATATCAAATCTTTTTCTAAGTTCTTCACTTAAATCACATGTTACATCTGGTAATATAACAAATTTCTTCATGTTTAACACCCCTATCAAAAGAAATTATATATCAAATTAGTTTTTTTGTAAACAAAACGGGTGTGATTGAAAGTAAAATATGATATAATATCTCTATATTATGTAATAATATAAGAGGTATTAAACTATGGATGTTAAGGTATTAGATGGGTTATTATTTGAAAAGATGATTTTTAATGGTCTAAAAAGCCTAAAACAAAATGTAAAATTAATAAATTCACTAAATGTTTTCCCTGTACCTGATGGAGATACAGGTATAAATATGTTTTTAACCTTAGAAAATGGTTATAAAAAAAGTGCTAGTCAACGTCATTTAGGAAATTATTTAAAGGATTTCTCTAAAGGAATGTTACTAGGGGCTAGAGGTAATTCAGGAGTAATTCTATCCCAATTATTTAGAGGCCTAGCAAAATCTTTAAAAGAAAATGCGGAAGCAAATACATTTGATTTAGTTTTAGCTTTGATATCTAGCTATAGGGCTGCCTATAGTGCTGTAGTTAATCCTCAAGAAGGAACTATTTTAACTACATCTAGAGAAGCTATTGAATTAATAAAAAATAAAGTTGATGAAAATACAACAATAGATAAATTAATTATGATGTATCATGAACAACTAAGAATTTCTCTAGCGGAAACTCCAAAGCATCTTATTACCTTAAGAGACGCGGGAGTAGTAGATAGTGGTGCTTATGGTTTAATGGTAATTTATGAAGGAATAGTAAAATACTTAGAA
>JAILIR010000182.1 GCA_024695185.1 bacterium
AAACTGGTTCTTTTATTAATGATAAAATATGTTTATTAGATTATATTACAGCTGAAAGTATTGAAGGCTTTATTCGTGTCAAATTTGAGCTTAAAAATAAATTTCAAGATTTAGTTCCTAAAAAAAATTTAAAGAAAGAAGGGTAATTTTTAAATGGATGAAAATTTTAAAGTTGATAGTGAAAAAATTAATCAAGATACTGGTGAAGTTATTGCAGCTAATCCATGTTATCGAAAAGAAGTAAAAAAGTCATATTATAATCTTGGTATTGTTGAATTTGTTGACCAAGATTTATCTAGAGAATTAGAGGAAGTTTTTGAAGAGGTTCCAGCTTTTACTACTGATCCAGATACAGGTAAACTTTTAAATGCTACTTCAGTTCCTCAAATTGTTAGTAAAGGCTTTATTAATGTTTATGATAAAATACAAAGTCATGCTAAAGAAGCTGATATTTATAGTATTTTAGAAAAATTTGCTTATTCTGGAGATAGTGCTTTATTAAATGCTCGTGAATGTGGTTATGGTGATTTGAGTGATTTACCTGATAATTTAAATGATTTTGCTCAATATGTTAATCAAAATTTTAAAGCTTTAGAAGGTTTAAATCCTGAATTAGCTAAAATGGTTGTTGATGATAAAGCTACGCCTGATGATATTCAAGCTAAGGCTAATGAAATTTATAATGAAAGATTAGCTGAATATAATAAATCTAAAGAAAGTGAAGGTAAATCAAATGAGTAATTTTGATAAATTAAATCGTTTTGCTACTACTCCTGTTTATATGGATATGAATAGAAGTAAGTTTAACTTATCACATAGTCATAAAACTACTTTTGATAGTGGTAAGTTAATTCCTTTATCAGTTATGGAAGTTCTTCCAGATGATACTTTTAAAATTGGAATTAGTTCTGTCGTTCGTTCTATTACACCTGCAGTACCTGTTATGGATAATGCTTATATGGATTTATTTGTTTTCTGGGTTCCAGCTCGTTTGTGTACTGTTCATGAAAAGGATTGGCAAAAGTTACATGGTGAAGTTACTAATGGCTATTGGGCTCCAGCTTCTGAAAGTACTTTAAGTAATACTGGTAATACTTTTAAAGTCACTAATTCTACTTATGCTGTTCAAGTTCAAAGTTTAGCCCATTATATGAAATGTGCTCCACTTGGTTTTTATCATAATGATATGGAATTATCTAGGCTTCCTTTTAATGGTTATTGGGAAATATGGAATAATTGGTTCCGTGATCAGAATACTCAAGCGCCTATTGATTGGAAATCATTTAACAATGCTACTATGGCACAATCTGCTTGTTATGGTACTGCTACTACTGGTAATAAAGTTATGAATGTTAATCGTATGATGGATTATTTCCAAGGTGTTCTTCCAGAACCGCAAAAAGGTAATTCAGTTTTACTTCCTTTATCTGGTGAAGCTCCTGTTATTACTGGTGATGTTCATATAGGATATCAAACTACTTATCCTCAACTTCAATTAGTAAATAATGCTGCTTCTGGTTCTGGTGGTACTAACAATTGTTATGCTTTATATGCTAAATCTATTAATAGTGGTGGTCGTGATTTTGTTTTAAATAAAGCTACTACAAATACTTCTTCATCTTCTGTTTCTACTGGTGAAACTTATTTACCATCTAATTTATGGGCTGATTTAAATCAAGTTTCAAGCTCTACAATTAATCAATTAAGACAAGGTTTCGCTATTCAAAAATTATTAGAAAAAGATGCTCGTGGTGGTTCTATGTTCCGTCAAATGTTAAAAGTACATTTTAATGTTTCTATCCCTGATAATACAGTACAAGTACCGGAATATCTTGGAGGTAAGCGAATTCCTTTAAATAATATGCAAGTTGTTCAAACTACAGAAGGTACTAATGATCCATTAGGTCATGTTGGTGCTTTCTCTAATACTGCTGATAGTTCATATATTTGTACTAAGTCTTTCTCTGAACATGGTTATTTATATTTTTTAGGTTGTATTAGACCTCTTCAATCTTATTGTCAAGGTGTTTCAAAAATGTTTACTAGAAATAGAAGATATGATTTCTATTATCCTGTATTTGCTAACCTTGGTGAAATGGCTGTAAAAGAAACTGAAATTTATGCTAATAATTCTTCTAATTTAGATGAAGTCTTCGGTTATCAAGAAGCTTGGGCTGAATATAGATATATTCCTTCTCAAGTATCTGGATATATGGCTTATAATTCTGGTGATAATATTGCACAACAATGGACATATTGTAATAGATTTGCTAGTAAGCCTGTTCTTAATAGTTCATTTAGAGTTCAAGATAAATCTCAAATTGGTAATACATTTGTTTCTAATACTGCTAATTATCAATATATTGGTGATTTCTTCTTTGATGTTAAAGCTTGGAGACCTATGCCTTACTTCTCTATTCCTGGTTTAATTGACCATCATTAAAATGAGGTGATTTTATGGCTATTGGTCTTGCTGGTGCTTTATTAGGTAGTGCTGCTACTTCTGCTGGTGGTAGTTTATTAAGTACTGTACTTAATGCTAAGTTTCAATCTGGTGAAAATGAGCTTGATAGACTTCAAAGTGAGTATTTAACTAGATTACAACAAAACAATGCTTTACAACAAATGAGGGTTCAACATGGTTATGAAACTCGTAGATATCAAGATTTAGTTCAAGATATGGAAGCGGCTGGATTAAATCCAGCTTCCGCTTTTGGTACTGGTGGAATATCTACACCTAATAGTTCTATTGCTGGTGCTGGTATTGGTTCTGGTTCTCATGGATCCAATCATTTAAATGCTGCTTTAGATTTTGGTAGTGGTGCTTTTAATTCTGCTATTGCTTATTTAAATACACATGATAAGTTAGCAGCTGCTAAGCTTCGTTCATCTATAGTTAATACTGCTGTTCAGAAGGCTCGTGAAGATAAAGCTGTTAATGAATTTAAAGGTAAAACTGTTGCTGATTATATGAAAGAGCAAGGTGTTACTGATATGACTAAACTTGATTTTAGTAAAATTAAAGTATAATTTCGCGTTGAGTTTTTCATTGTTTCCTCTCACACGCGTGATTATAAACTTGTAGTATAGTAAACACATAAAGTACTTGAATATTATGTGTTTACTGACTACAACATTTTTTGAAAAGGAGATGAAAAAAATGTGTGTTGTCTTAACTCAATATCCGTTAGTTGAGTTAGAAAACGGAAAAAGAAAAGTATTACTTGAATATGGTAAAGTTATAGAAAATAGAGATTTTTCTAGTAATTGGGCTTTTAATCGTGAAATTCTTGATTGGAATTTAGCTATAAAAGGTTCCCCCCTCGCATTAGATAGCACTCGTATGGCTGTTAAAAAGTATGGTATTAAATCTATCCTTAAGTATACTGGTATACCTTGCGGACATTGTGAAGAGTGTAATAAACAGAGAGCTAGAGGTTGGGCTTTTCGTATTCTTAAAGAAGCTGAATTATATGAAGAAAATTATTTTATATCTTTCGATTATAATGATGATCATCTTCCTTATAGTGAAAAAGGTTTTAATACTTTAGTTAAAGATACTATTTCTAAATTTAATAAAAAGTTAAAGACTTATCTTAAAAGAGCTGGTAAACCTAGTAATTTTAGATTTTATGGAATAGGTGAGTATGGAGACAGAACTTTTAGACCTCATTATCATGTTATGTATTTTAATCTTCATTTAGATGATTTAAAATTTCATTATATTAGTAATGGTAATTTGTTTTTTACTAGTGAATTTCTTCAAAATTTATGGAAAGATGAAAATGGAGAAATTGGTCATGTTGATATAGGTCTTATTGGTGTAGGCTCTGCTTGTTATATTGCTCGTTATTGTGATAAAAAACAAGATAGAACCAAACAAGAGAAGCTTATTATGTCTAATATGTTGCAACCTGAATTTAGTGTTATGAGTAGGAGACCCGGAATTGGTTCTTATTATTTAGATAAATTAAAGAATGATTTTGAACAGCAAGTTTTTACTTTATATTCTAATGGTAATGAATTTTCTATTCCTATTTATTACAAAAAAAAGCTTCAAGATATTGTTAGTCCAGAAGCTTTAAAGGTGTATGAAGATAGAAATAAATTACTTATGAAAGTTAAGTTTAGTAATGATTTATTATTATCTGATATATTAGCTACTTCTTTACAGGATTATTATTTTATTCAAGATAAATTTAAAAAGTCTTGTAAAAGAATTAGGGATAATATATAATTTTAATTAAGGAGGTATGTCTTTTGAAAAAACACTTTGGTTTATTTAAGAGAACCGCTTTAAAGACTAGAAAGATTAATATTACTGGTCTTACTGGTCGCGGTGGTAATTATTTTTAATTTTGCATGGCGTTCCGGACATGATTCGAACATGCGACCAACGGCTTAGAAGGTCGTTGCCCTTATATTTTAAAAAAAAGGAGACATTTATATGAATATTGAAAAAGATTTTGTTGTTACTTTTTCTCAAGCTTGTTCTAAGCTTGAAAGAGTTCATGATGGTTTAGGTGATAATCATGATTAAGAATTTAGAACAATTTAAAACTTATTTTTATCTTTTTCTTTTGGACTTTCCAGAAATTGATAAAGAAAGACTTGAAAATGCTTTAAAACATTACTTAATGTATCACCCTATTGATATGTATGTTATATCTGAACATAAAAGAGAAACTTATTATGATTTAGATTATTTGGTGGTTGATTTTAAAAATGATGATATTAAATTTTAATAAAAGGAGATAATTAATATATGGAAAAAATTGAAAGAAAATTAGGAATTTATTGTTTATTTGATAAGGTTACTGAAAAATATGATAGTTTTATTATTGGTTTTGATGATGAAGAGACTAAAAATTATTTTTTAGATGAGACAGCAAGAGTAGCTTTTGAATTAGCTAATAAAGGTGATAGTACTGGTTATAATAAATTATTTAGTCAATTAAAAGATAGTTGTCTTTTAAGAATTTGTACTTTTAATGATGAAACTGGTTCTTTTATCATTAATAAAAGAACCAG
>JAILIR010000198.1 GCA_024695185.1 bacterium
TATAACCATTACTAATAAAGAATTCTTTAGCTTTTTTATATTTATTTAAATGTTTTTCATCAAATAGTCCTAATGAAGGAGCGATTATTCCTATGGTTGATCCTTTTTTTATGTATTCTGGTCTTTTCATAAAAATAGCAAAAAAAGTGGTCTAGTAGCCCACTTTTTCAAATTCTAATGAAACCTTATCGTTTAAAATTTCTTCTAGAGCTTGACCAACTGGCTTAACGCACTTGCAGTCAGGATCATCGAAGTTTGGATCTTGCTCGATTTGCTTAGCACGTAGTGCAGCAATGTATGCAAGTTTATATTTAGAATCAACCTTTTCTAGTAAATCATCAATTGATGGATAACGCATGCCATCGTATTCTGTTTGTTTCATATTAATCTTCCTCCATTAACTTCTTATATTTATAGATTGAACGCATTGTTTTTGCATGTTCAGCTCTAATAATTGCCATTATTCTATCTGCGGCATTATCTACATCATCATTAACAACGATGTAATCGTAGTAATAAGCCATCTTGAATTCATCAGATGCTTTCTTTACTCTTTTTTCAATAACATCTTCTGGTTCAGTACCTCTACTTCTTAATCTCTTGAAAAGATCTTCCTTTGAAGGTGGTACTAAGAAAATCATAACAGCATCTTTTACTTTTTCTTTTACTTGTAGAGCTCCATTTACTTCAATTTCAAGAACTACCTCTTTACCTTGAGCAATCTTTTCTTCGATCTTATCAAGTGGTGTTCCATAATAATTACCAATAAATGATGCATACTCTAAGAATTTGTTTTCTTTAATTCTTTTTTCAAATTCTTCTTTAGTAACAAAGTAATAATCAACGCCTTCCTTTTCACCAGGACGCATAGGACGTGTAGTCATAGATACAGAGTAATCTAATTTATTACCACGCTTTTCAAATAAAGCACGTCTAACAGTACCTTTACCAACTCCAGATGGACCTGAAAGTACTATTAACATTCCTCTTTCATTTAATTTCATAAGCTCACCTACTTCGAAACGAGTTTACATTATATTATAGCACAAATAAATTAAATAGTTAATATGCAATATTAAAAAAACAAACTAAATTAATAGTTTGTCTTTTTTTCTTTCATTCATCAATTAATGTTAATGCAATTGTAATGTTATCTCCTACCATATTAAACCCATATTCATTTCCAACATATTCAACACTATCACTTCTAACCCACTTACAAACTTTACCAGTTGGAACGTTTGATGTAGTTATTGTGATTGTTGAATTATAGCTATAAGCTGAACCACTTTCAATTCCATCAACAGTAACATCAGTATCATTAACTAAGGTAACTTGATATTTATTTGCAACCCATATAGCTTCAACTGTAATATCACCATAAATATTAGTTGGAAGTAATCCATCAGTTAATTGTACTCCATTATATAACCAACCTGAATGTTGATAATAATCCTTAGTTGCACCTAATAATTCTACTGGTAATTGATCTACTGTATATGTAGTTGGATTATTAACATTATTTGTTGCGCCTTCCATATTTGCGTAAGTAATATTATATACAATAGCTTCTTTAGTTAATACTAGTTCTGTATCATCTTTTAATACAAATGTATATGTATTATATGCGGAAATATCGCCATTTTCGATCTTTATTTTATATTCGTTAGGAATGTCTGTAATAATTATATTTACCTCACTATCATATTCATAGCTACCTAAACCATTAACTGTAATGCCTGAAATTATATTTGCACTAACTGTATATGAATTAACATTCCATTTAGCAGTTAAAGTAATATCAGTGTTAGATCCCTTAGGAATGACGCTTATTATTTTGCTTCCATCAAACCATCCAGCAAATGTATAGCCATGAATTGTTGCTGCATATAATGTAACATCTTCTAATCCAGTATAATATGTTGGGTTATTTACATTGTTAGTAGCACCATCTAATTCAAGATAATATGTAATATAATGCTTTTTAGCATATACAGCTGTTAATGAAGATGCTTTTGTAACTGTGTATGTAAATAATAATTCAGTTGAAATATAATTTGTATTTCCATCTTCCGTCCAACCAACAAAGGCATAAGATGTATCTAATGTTGTACTAATAGTGATTTCTTCATCTTTTGCATAAATATAACTATCACTAACAACACCTGCTTCATCAATATTTTTAATGACATTTACTTTATAATAATCATTTACTGTGTATCCATCAACAACTTTTACCTTATAAGCTATAATTGTTGCTTTAGATCCTGGCATATTAAATTCAATATTATCTAAATAATAATTGTCATCATATTCAAAGTATACTGTATAGCCTGAAATAGTATTTGTTGGAGCTATTGAAACAGTAATACCATAAGAATAAAATTCATCAACATCAAAGGTAAAATCAGTTTTATTTATTAATTCTAAAGAAAATTTAGTTGCTTCAAATTTAGCTGTTAATGTAATATCACCATATGTTCCATTGATGATAGTTTCTACTAAATTATCATATTCATCAAACCAACCAACAAAGACATAATACTCTTTAGAAACATTTTTAAGTTCTATATTACCACTATCAAAGACATAAGTTAGAGGATTTTCATTAATTAAACCATCCACATTTAGATAAGTAATATTATAAGTTGCTTCAGTCCAATTTGCTGTAATAGTTATATCCTCTTTTTTACTACCATCTATTGTTGTTATTGCTTCACCATTATGAGTCCAACCTATAAATTCATAACCACATCTTGTTGGATTTTCTAATGTCATAATTTCGTTTTCCATAATAAATGATTTATTAGGATTAGTTCCATCAAATATATTTTCATATGTAATAAAATATTTCTTATCAAATTTCGCAGTAATAGTAGCTTCGCCTGTTACATTATAATTATAATTAGCTTTATCTGATAATAAGTTACCATTTATATCATACCATCCTCTAAATTCATAATCGCTATTACAAATTACAGATAAAGACGCTGTACCGCCATTTTTATAACATCCTTGACCTGTTACAGTACCACCATCAATTTCTTTTTCAATAAAAATTCTTTCATATTTTTCAAAATTGATTTTAATGATTGGTCTAATACCTGCGACTGTCCATTTATTGATGTGTTGCTCTTTCCATAAATCAGTTGCTACATCTCTAATTACTTGAGCATGATCATTTCTATAAGATGATGAATGTTCATATGTACCACGTTTTCTAAGGTAATATGTACCTCCACCTTCATCGCTTAATGAAACACCTATAGTATTAGGTCTAATACATAAAGCATAATCAGTTGCGCTTGATTTAAGGTAATTTGTATTATTCAAATGATCCCAAACGTCATTTTCATCATAGAATAATGAAATTAAATCATCATTATAAACTGGTTGCATATAAGCTATTAGTGAAGAATCAAATGCTGTATTAAATAAAGTAGTTGTAAGATAGCTTCTTATATAAGAATCATCATATGCTGCAAATTGATTACTAATAATTGAATAGTTTTGTTCATCTAAACAAACTAATGATGCTAATGTAGTATATCCATCAGAAGTTTTTGTTATTCTCCATGGGATTGGTTCAAATTTGAAGAAATGAACCATTTCTTTTTGATATTTTTCATCAGCTGGTTCTACTTGACTATGTTTATAGTCCAAATGAGATGGTCTATAATCCGTAAAATATACTGCTCTATATTTATAATTATCTAATGTAATATCTTTATACCAAGCAAATGATTTAACTTCTTTTTGCTCAATAAAGCCATAATCAGTCCATCCGTTTAATATAGTAGTTGTTGGAATTTCTCCTACAATTTCTAATAAGCTATTTCTTAAATCAACATTTTTAACGTATGTTTGTGGATAACATCCAAAATAAACTACATCATCATTTGAATATTGTAAGTTTTGTTTAACTTCAGTACCATAATAATATCCTTGATCAACTACTTCCATTACAGAAACAGTCATATTATAATTTGGCATATAGAAATCATATTTACTAGCTGTAAACTTAGCATTTTTAGTTACTCCATCAACAATATATGAATATTCAAAATATAAGGCAAATGAATTCGTATTATTTTTAATATCAATTGTAACTAAGCTATTATAATCATGTTCACCTTCGCCATTAATTTCTAAGCCATTAGTATTATTTATAATATTTACAGTGTATTTATTCGCAGTAAGTATTGGCTTTAAAACTAAATTTTCATGTCTATTTTCAATCTTAGTAATTACTTCACCATTTAATGTCCAACCACCAAAAACATATCCATCATGATTAATATCAACTAACGTAATAACATCATCTATAGTATATGTTTGAGGGTTACCTGGATTTTCTACTATATCTGGTAGACTATAATCAATTGTATATTTAATTAATTCTAATGAAACTAATATACTAACATTATTTGTAATAATAAATGTTGCTCCATTTTTACCAATTAAACCACCATTAACAATTAATTTAACATCATAACCTACATTAGTATTACTTACACCAATAGTTACTTCGCTAGAATAATCATATTCACCTAATCCAGTTAAAGTTACACCTGAAATGCTATTAGCTGTAACATTATATTTATTAATTGTCCAGCTTGCTGTTAAAGTAATATCACCCATACTACCTTTTTCAATTTGACTTATCTTCTTACTATCATTAAACCATCCGTCAAATGTATAGCCTTCTTTTTCTAAGTCAATTAGAGTAAAGGTATTTGTCTCAATTGTATATTCAATTTTATTTTCATTAGCGCAATCAAATTCATCAATATAAACTATATTATAAGTAATTGGCTTTAAATAGACATAAAATATCATATCCTTTGATGGCATAATAAATGTATAAGTGTTATTATCTAAATCTAATTTATTGTTATTAGAATCATATAATTCAATATAATATGCAGGTATTGGATTAAAGCTTAATGTAACTGATTCATTATATTCAAAAGTACCACCTTTATCCCAAACAAAATCATATTCTGAAGTCATATTAGCAACTTTTACATCAAAGCTTGCATTTTCAAATTTCGCATTAATAATTGCGTTTCCTTTTGCCACAAATATATATTCTAAATTGCTAGACAATAATTTATCATTACCATCAAACCAACCAATAAATTTATATCCAGAATATGGTCTAGCTTCAAGCATGACACTTTCATTAGCTGGAACTGATATTTCACCAGTTACACTAACAAAGCCGCTTGTAGGATTTTCATTATTGATAATAATATTTTTCATATTACTATCTAAATTAATCCATAATGCTGGTCTAACTCCAGCAATATCATAAATCAATCTTGTCCAAGGACGATTACTATTATTTGGATCTTCAATATTTCCTGTATATCTAACATGAGCTATATCATTTGAACCGATACCAGGAGTTCTTAAATACCAAATTGTATTATTTGTATTATTATCTCTAAATGGTGCTTGTGATTTTGCATAATCTGTTGGAGTTGATGCTAGTAGGCTAGTATCAATTGTTTGTGTATTGTCTTTATCAAAAATATCCCATAATTCTCTAAAAGATAATAGGAAAATATTATCATTTGTATTGTTTGATAAGTACTCGTTTATTTCGCTATAATCATCTCCATAAATATTAGGATACATATCTTCACTACCTCTAATAGCTTGATTATAGCTATTATCTATTAAAGTATTTAAAATAATTTGTTTTTGATAATCATTAAATGCTGTGTTATAGAAAGTATCATTTAACCACTTTCTAATATTAGATAGTTCATAATTATTCGCATAACCTAAACCATCATTATGTTCTATTTTTTCATCTGCGCATTTATTGTAATATTCTTGTGAATCTATATATAAATTAGATAATAAGAAGGCTTTTCCATTTTCTTCTTTTAAAATATTCCACTCAATCAAATCATAATTAAACCAGTAAAAATGATTTGTTTTATAACCCCAATCATCTTGGTGAGAATTTTTTTCGCTAGATGCAATTGAACAGTTAGTTGGTCTATATTTTGAGAAATATACTCCTCTATAATCGTTTATTCCATCATTATTTATATCAACGTCTTTATAATACATATAATTAGTTACTGTATTACTAATATAATAATTGTAGCTAGTCCAATTTTCTAAATCAAATTCACCTATATAATCATTAATTTCATC